>NZ_JAUBQU010000104.1:0-21524 GCF_036701435.1 Microcoleus sp. Pol12A5 | reverse complement strand
TAGCGACTTGACTTAAGAACACTCATTTGAGTCATTGTCAAGTACAATTTATACCAAATTAGATGAGCTTACCCTGACTCCAATACCGAAGTTAAGGACGTAGAGTTTAGACCAAAAACGAGCGTGATGGTAGTAGTCGGGATTGCGAGTTTTTAGCCACATTCCTTCAACAATTACCAGATAAATCCCCATTCCAGTTGTCAAAACTGGCCACAGCATATGGAATATGGCGGTTAGCGCAAATTGCATCCGCGATAGGGCCACGGTGTTAGATAAGATATCCATCGTTATATCCTTTGGTCAGTTCAAGAGATGTTAGCTTGCACAAATCTCATAATGGACACTGACAAGGTAACGCAGAAATTTACTTAGTGCAGAATGCACTGACTTATCTTTATTAAAAATTAAGATTTGCTGTTTGAAGGAAGAAGGAAGAAGCCAAGCGCAATAAAATCAATAACATCAATAGTTTCAGCAATTAAGCACGTCCTACGCCTCTTGGTAGTTGCTATAATAGTAATTTAACTCAATTATAGGTCGCGTGTCCCCCTTAACTTAAAATAGAAAACTTACTCTCAATCTTCCTCTTCTTTTCTCCCCCCGGCTCTCTCGGCAGTTAATTAATATAAAATCTCTCCATAATCAGTCCTTAAAATCTCAAATGGTATTACCTAACCGTGACAGTGTAACTCAGTTTAAACGGTTGAAAATTAGCTTGTTTTTTGGCTGTTCCGCTCAAGTAAAGCTGGTAAATGCCAGCCTTGGGAAACACGATATCAGCTCCGGGAATCCCTTGATATTTCTCGGCTGATATGGCTTTTAAAGGCGGCTGCATCAGTGGCTTATCCCCTTCTTGGCGCTCTTTTGTTGGATAAACCGCTAATTTGCAATTGCACTGCTCTAAGGGGATAATTTTGCCGCCCCGGCGAGTCAGCGCAAACCACACTCTCGCAGACTGTCCGGCGCGGGGGTTGTGGTTTGGTTCTAGGTGAAAGGTAGCGGCTACATCTCCCGATACTTCGACTTGGTGCGCCAAAACTGAAATCGAGTTTAACTGCGGCGCAGTGGGAATTGCTGCTTCAATTAGCAATCCCAAAAAAACTAACAATCCTAAACTTTTACTTTTGTTTGACAGGCGAAACATAGAACTTCTCTAGTGATAAAATTGACCAAAAAAAGCGCGATCGCACTAGCAAGACGCCCAGGGCAATTATACCCAACAGCAGCGCCCCCAATTGATTAACCGCCGTCGATTCAAAGCCGCCGAGATAGTGGGAACCGATGAGTGCAGCGTGTACAGCGCACAGCAAGAAAGCTGGAACGCTTAACAGGTGAAGCATTCGCCACAGTTGGCCTAAATAATTTTGAATACGATCGCAACTTGTAACCGCCGCCGGCAACATCAACAGCAGCGCCGTCATCCCAGCCGCCATTCCCAACTGGTGCTGCGGCAACATAAAAGATAGCGCGTCAAAATTCCATTTCAGCGTATGGTCCAGCATATGAAACGTGTGGGCGACTGCTAAGACAAACGCGCCCACACCCAAGACGCGGCGATAGCGCAACAGTTGCGGCAAAAATTTGCTAACCGGACGCGCCAACAGTGCTAGCATCAAGCACAGCAGCGCTGCGTGGCCTGTAAAATCAACCATTTCATCGGTTCGCAGCAAGGTAAGAATCCCGATCGCCACTGTCACCCAACCACCCGCACGAAACAGTTGACTGCGCTTGTCCGCGCTCAATCTGCCAGCAAAAAAACTCACTCCCAGCATAGTTGGCAGCGTGCCGAGTCCAAAAGCCAGCATCGTCGCCGCACCCAAAACCGGGTTTCCGGTTTCCGCCGCCTTAATCTGGGCTGCGTAGAGGAAACCGCAGGGAATCAAACCCCAAAGCAAACCCAAAGCAATCGGCACCCACCAGTTTTTTTGCGCCGAAAGGTTGCTCATTGCTTGTCCGACTCGATCGTGCGACAGCGGGTGCAATCGGGGCAATCCCGGCAGTAAGTTCGGTTTAATTTGCCCTACTCCGAACCAAATCAGCATCGTGCCCGTTAGAAGTGCGATCGCCCGCCGCAATTCGCTACCCGTACCTGCCAAAAGTCCGCCAGCCATTAACACCGAACCCAGTCCGCCAATTGCAGCACCAACTAAAGCGTAAGCAGCAATTCTCCCGAAATTTAGCAGCAAATGAAAGCGGAAAGCAGCTAATTTATCGTTGCGGGAATTAGAAAGAGAAAATGCCATTGTCAGCGGGCCGCACATCCCAGCGCAGTGACCGAAACTGCCGAGAAATCCCAAAATTGCAATTAGCAGCAGGTCTAGCATTTTGCTGTTTTTTTCTCAAACAACGCCATCAAGGTATTGACAATATTTTCTTTGGATTTTGGACGCTTTTTTCTTTAGTTTTTACAAAAACTTATCTCATTCGAGCGTTTTTGTCAAAATACAAGTTGCCCAACTTCTATCTAATCTCACCCATATTTAAAATGACTAATGACTGATAACTAATAACTACTTTTGTTCTGGATGGGCCGCCGCCGGCGAAGCTGCACCCATTTGATTAATAGCAGCAATTAGCTGATAAAGCCGCCCCAAATCCCGCTGGTTGAAATGCAAAGTCAGGCGCGGCAGATCGAAAGTCACATCTCCCATTTCCGGCGGCAAAGCTTGACTTTTTTCAATTTTTCCGGTGACAACAATATCGCTAAAATCAGTATTTAGCCGAGCGACATTCTCTTCAGAAAGCTCTGTTTTCAAGCGAATTACCAGTTTTTCGCGCACGTAGCGGCAGGAGTGATAAACCAGATAAAAACTACCTATAGCCTCGCAAGCGACATTTATATCGTCAGTAATCGTATACAGGCTGCGATCGTCGGCTGAAATCAAACCGCGGCCCCGCAATTGTTTTTGCACAAAATAATTCCAATCGTGCCAATAATCTCCTCCCGGTCGATCGATCAATACCACAGGAGCCGGCCCGAACTTGCCAGTTTGAGTCAAAGTCAGACACTCAAAAGCCTCGTCCAGAGTGCCAAAACCGCCCGGAAACAGAGCCAAAGCATCGCTCTCCCGGAGAAAAAATAACTTGCGAGTGAAAAAATATTTAAAATTGAGCAATTTGGGATCGCCGGCAATGAAAGGATTAGAACTCTGCTCGAAAGGTAACTGAATGTTCAGCCCAAAAGAACGTTCCGCAGTCGCCCCCTCGTTCCCCGCCTGCATAATTCCGCCACCGCCGCCAGTAATCACCATAAACCCCTGCTGGGCCATCGCGCGCGCAAAGTCTCTAGCCATCAAATATTCTGCCGATTGCGGTGACACCCTCGCCGAACCAAAAATCACAATTTTGCGAACGTGGCGGTAAGGATAAAACAGCTCAAAAGCGCTCTCCATATCTCGGAGTGCCGCCGCAATAATCTTCAAGTCTAGGCGATCGAGATCCTCTCTGGCCATTTGCACTATAGTAGAGAGCGATCGTTCAATCCACTCAGAGTGCTTCAACATTGGCAAGCGATCGAGCAAATCCATCACTTCAGCTTGGAGGGACTCAAAACCTTGACCAGACCCAGAACGAATCATGAATTTTTCCGAAACGATAACAAATTGTCTCTACTAAAAATTAAGGGGCAAGCCAAAGTTATAAGCTAATAGCCACCAGCAAATTGCCGTGCTGGCCACTAATAACTTTTCCCGTAGCTTTGCCCCGGTTCTGAAGCGAGTGAGCTTTCGCGGCCCAAAAAGAACAGCGCGAAACCGCTCGCAGTTGGGTTAAATGTACTTTTCCAGAGTGTTGGCCAGAGTAGTTTTCGGAACTGCCCCAACAACCATATCCACACGTTGACCGCCCTTAAATATCATCAGCGTCGGAATGCTGCGGATACCGTATTGGCTGGCCACGTTAGGATTCTCGTCGGTATTAACTTTTACTACCTTGACCTGCCCTTCATATTGCTGGGCAATTTCGTCTACGACGGGCGCCACCATCCGACAGGGCCCGCACCAGGGAGCCCAAAAATCCACTAGAACTGGAACTTCGCTATCGAGCACTTCCTGCTTAAAGGTAGAGTCGGTTACTTGCGCGGCTGCTGACATCCCTAGCCATCCTTGTAAATACTATTTCTCGGATAACAAGTCTAGCAAAAAATGTAACCACTTGCGTCAACGATTTTAACAGAACGCTTCTGAAGGAAGAAGAAAGACGGTAGAAGGAAGAGGGAAGACGGTAGAAGGAAGAAGGCACAAGGTGTCTGAACGAACAAGGCACTGATTTTTCCGAAGGCACTGATGTTTCCGAAGGCAGAATGCACTTATGTAGAAAAAAAATTCTCCCACTCCCAGACTCTCCCAATCTCCCACTCTCCCCCTCTCCGGAGCTAAAAGCCTCAGTTCTGTATCTAGTAAGCAAGAGCCAAGATTTCCGTCAAAAAAGGAACCGCCCGAACAGTAGTCCGGGCGGAGTGTGGTGTGAGGAGTGAACGGAAACATGCGTCTCCGCTTCTTCTATTGTGACATCTCCTTCTCGATAATTCCACAATATTCTGTAAATTTCGAGACTCTTGAACAAATTTTGTCAAGGTATGCTGGTATTCGATCGGTAAATCTACTTACCCATGCCCAACTGCTGAGCTTTTTGATAGACTTTACCCTCAGTCAGCAGAGAAGGAGCAATTACCACTTCCACTTGCTGCATCTCCTTAATATCCTTAGCGCCCAAGGTACCCATGCTAGTTTTTAGAGCTCCGAGCAAGTTGTGCGTACCGTCATCTAGCACCGCAGGCCCCCGCAAAATTTGTTCCACAGTACCCGTAGTCCCTACGCGAATGCGAGTGCCGCGCGGCAAAACCGGGCTGGGAGTCGCCATCCCCCAGTGAAAGCCGCGGCCAGGAGCTTCGGCGGCCCTGGCAAAAGGTGAACCAATCATCACTCCATCGGCACCACAGGCAATGCACTTGCAGATATCGCCGCCAGTAATTAAACCGCCGTCAGCAATCACCGACACATATTTGCCAGTTTCGCGATAGTAGTCGTCCCGCGCAGCGGCGCAGTCTGCTACCGCTGTGGCTTGAGGAACCCCGACACCCAATACGCCCCTAGATGTGCAAGCAGCCCCCGGCCCAATGCCCACGAGAATGCCCGCAGCTCCAGTTTTCATTAAATTCAGGGCGACTTCGTAGGTCACGCAGTTACCCAGAATTACTGGTATCGGCATCTCTTGACAGAATTGTGTCAAATCTAAAGATGAGATTGATTCAGGGGAAAGGAAAGCTGTCGATACTACAGTTGCTTGGACAAAAAATATATCGGCTCCCGATTCAGCAACCGCCCGGCCGTATTTGCTCGCGCCGGCCGGTGTACCGCTAACGGCAGCAATCCCTCCTCCAGCTTTAATTTCTTTAATTCTGAGCTCGATTAATTCTGGCTTGATGGGTTCGGCATAAAGTTCCTGCATCAGGGAAACAAATTCGTGATTCCCCACACTGGCGATGCGCTCTAATATTGGCTGAGGGTCGGCATAGCGGGTTTGAATTCCTTCTAGGTTGAGCACGCCCATTGCTCCCAATTCCGACAGCAAAATTGCCATGCGGACATCGACTACTCCATCCATGGCGCTGGCGATAATCGGGATTTCTCGATCGATCCCGCCAATCTGCCACTTGGTATCTGCCAAACTCGGATCGAGGGTGCGCTGTCCCGGTACGAGCGCAATTTCATCTATGCCGTAAGCTCTGCGAGCGCTTTTGCCCCGCCCAATTTCAATATTCACGCTGTTTCACTTCCACAATGTATTTAAATTAGACTAACAAAAAGTTAGCCCGCCCGAGTTTAGCTATCGCACGGCTATCTTTAAAAAAAGCTCGGCACTGATTCTGATTGTATTCCGATTATATGAAATCGAAGAGGATACTTTTCCTCAGCAACGGCCACGGGGAAGACTCGATTAACTGTCAAATTCTCAAAGCTTTAAGAGTATCTGGCGCGGATTTTGATGTTTCTGCAATCCCGATTGTAGGTGACGGGGCTGCTTACCGCCGATCGACCGTGCCCATTATTGGGCCCACCAGTCAAATGCCTTCTGGGGGAGTTTTTTACATGAACCCCCTGTTTTTCCTCAAAGATATTGGGGCGGGGCTGATTGCTTTGACTTGGCAGCAATTGCAGGCTGTTTGGAGGCATTCGCGCCACTGCGATTTGGTGGTGGCAACTGGGGATATTGTCGCCGCTGCGATCGCCCATGCCAGCAACCGCCCCTATATAATTTTTCTATCGGCCCATTCTAGTTATTACGAGGGGCGAGTCGATTTGGGTTTAATTTTGTGGCAGTTGCTTTCCTCCGAGAAATGCCTGGCGGTTTTTACTAGAGATGCTTTGACTGCTGCTGACTTAAACCGACAGGGTTTAAATAAAGCTCAGTTTGTCGGCAATCCTGTCATGGACAACCTCAATTCTACGGGCAAAGATTTGCAGTTAATACCCGGAGTTCGGACGATCGCCCTTCTCCCCGGTTCTCGCCTCCGGGAAGCCACCGACAACCTCGTTTTGCTCCTGCAACTGGTTAAAGAAATTGCTAATAACTCTTCTACTTTACCGATGCAGTTTCTGGCAGCTTTAGTTCCCAATTTGATGCCTCAATTAGATGATATTGCGAGGCTTTCAGGATGGCAACACCGATCGGGCAAGCTCATTTTTCCAGCAATCAAACGGTCTTTTTGTGAAGAAAAATTAGTCGAAGTGATGTGCTGGGCCGATGCTTTCGCCGATATTTTGCAGCAGTCTAGTTTAGTAATTGGGATGACTGGAACTGCTGTCGAACAAGCTGTGGGCTTGGGAAAACCTGTAATTGCAGTACCGGGAAACGGCCCTGCCTTTACCTATAGATTTGCGGAGGCTCAAAATCGGCTTTTAGGTGATTCGGTGCAGGTTATTGGCAGACAACCAGCGAATTCGGATATTATCAAGGAAGCTGCTTTGGCAGTCGATCGCACTTTGCAAGATGATAAATATTTAGCCAGTTGCATTCAAAATGGTTTAGAGAGAATGGGGCGATCGGGCGGCAGCATAAAAATTGCTAATTACGCGGTCAACTATCTGGGTTATTGATTGTGGTAGGGTGGGTCAGGTTTTAATTTTTCAATCTACGAAAAGTCTAATTGTGACGCACTATTTATATCGTTTTCGGTTGCATCGGAATAATAAAATCGAGTCAACATTTAACACTCAACCATTCAGTTTTTCGACCCGCCCGTCAACAGTCATGAGGAGTGCAACCGGAATTGATATTATTTCCTGGTGCGTCAGTATGAGATTGTTGATTTGTCGCAAAAATAATTGTGGCTGACGCACCCTACTGCTATTTCAACAACTCAGAAACTGTTTTAAACTGGTAACCTTTCGACTGCAAATCCTTGACAATCATCTCAGTTGCTGCTACGGTTTTCGAGCGATCGCCTCCGCCGTCGTGCATCACCACAATCGAACCCGATCGCACATTTGCAATCACCCGGTTTGCGATATCTTCTACCGTGTGTGTTTTTTCATAATCTTGAGAATCCACATCCCACATAATCAGTTTTTTGTGCATTTGGGACACCAAATAAGACAAAACTACAAATCGCCGACCCCAAGGCGGCCGAAAACTGATTGTTTCTTGTTTAACGCCCAACTCTTGCAAAAGTTTGTCGGTTTTTTCAATCTCAGACAGCAAAACTTCCCGGGGTTTAAACATCATATCTTTGTGAGAGTAAGAATGGTTTGCCAACTCATCTCCCCTCGCGATAATCATTTTCACGATTTCTGGATGTTTCTCAATATTGCGGCCGATTTCAAAAAAAGTTGCTTTAACTTGATAGCGGTCTAAGATATCTAAAAGCTGATTTGTATAGGGAGGATAGGGCCCGTCATCGTAGGTAATGGCAACAACTTTCGCTTCGGTATCGGCGCGGTTGATGCCGAAATAATTGTGAAATTTAGTAACTTTAATTAACAGCGATACTGCGAAAAATAATGCTATGGTAAACAGCAGAAGCTTTTGTGATTTTTTACCTATTCGCATAGCTGCACGCACTCGATCGAGAATGAAAGTGGATTGTTGTCAGATTACCACAATTGGGGAGCTGAATCCTTAAGCTATTTTATCATTAATTATTTTCTGTTCCCAAATTTTTCAGTTTTGGCGATCGCACAGTAGCTAGAGGCTTCAAGTGCCAGTACACTTGTACGCTACATATAGCGTAAGTCAGTCCAGAGCAAAAAAGCAATAATAAAAGATCGGGAGTTGTAGGGGGGTCAGGCAAGGATTTATATTCGGAGCGAGTTTACTGCTCCTCTCACCCGCTCCTCCCTATGTTATATTTATTTGTATACTTAACTTTTTTAGGCAGCAATAATTCCCAACATGATTTCACTGCCAGATATCACAATTGTCAGCCAGATTTACGAAAGTGCTAATTCCTTCGTATACCGAGGCATCCTCAAATCAAATCAGCAACCTTTGATTTTGAAACTCCTCAAAGAGGATTACCCCACACCAGCCGAACTCTACCGCTATCAGCAGGAATACGAAATCACTCGCCTTCTCAACCTAGATGAAACGATTAAAGCCTACGAACTGCGAAAATACGAAAACACACAAGTCATGTTGTTGGAAGATTTTGGAGGAGAGTCCTTAAAAATCCTGCAGTCAGGTCATCCCTTGGCTTTACCAGATTTTGTCCACCTAGCCATCCAAATCACAGATGCGTTAGGCAAAGTTCATCAAAAAAAGGTCATTCACCAAGACATCAATCCATCTAACATTGTCTTGAATCCTCAAACAGGACAATTAAAAATTATTGACTTTGGCTCATCTACCATCCTATCCCAAGAGACTCCCAGCCTCACAAGTCCAAATCTTCTAGAAGGGACATTGGCTTATATGTCTCCAGAACAAACAGGCAGGATGAATCGAGCGATAGACTACCGCACTGACTTTTATTCTCTTGGCGTTACTTTCTATGAACTACTAACCAACCATTTGCCTTTTACATCCATCGATGCACTTGAGTTAGTCCATTGCCATATTGCCAAACAACCCACTCCACCTCATGAAATTAATCCAGAAATTCCCTTGACAGTCTCAGGAATTGTCATGAAATTAATGGCAAAAACTGCGGAAAAAAGATATCAGAGTGCTTGGGGAATCACGGCAGATTTAAAACAATGTCTCGCTCAATCTAGAAATGGTCAAATTCAACCTTTTTCCTTGGGATACCAAGACATTTATCCTCAATTACAACTACCTCAAAAACTGTACGGGAGAGAATCACAGATTGACTTTTTATTGACTGCATTTTTTGATCGCGTCGCTTTTGGAGAAGAGAAACAAGTAGGGGCGAGCAATCCAAAGACAACTCAGTCACAACATCTGCGGATACAAAGACAAACTGAACTCATGCTAATTTCTGGATACTCTGGTATTGGGAAATCAGCTTTAGTTCAGGAATTGTCTAAGCTCATCACTCAAAAAAGCGGCTATTTTATTGCAGGTAAATTTGACCAGTTGCAACGGGATATTCCCTATCAAGCTTTAGTCGCTGCCTTCCAAGAATTGGTGCGACAATTGCTCACCGAAACTGAAGCCCAATTACAACTGTGGCGAGAGAAGATTCGACGTGCATTAGGAATCAACGGACAAATTATTATTGATGTCATCCCTGAAGTGGAACTGATTATTGGCA
This sequence comes from Microcoleus sp. Pol12A5, assembly GCF_036701435.1. Taxonomy (NCBI): domain Bacteria; kingdom Bacillati; phylum Cyanobacteriota; class Cyanophyceae; order Oscillatoriales; family Microcoleaceae; genus Microcoleus; species Microcoleus sp. Pol12A5. Next base: position 11,812 of record NZ_JAUBQU010000104.1, on the reverse strand, counting down.
AACAGAATCCAGTCCCAGAATTACCTGCAACAGAAGCAAGAAATCGGTTTAATTTAACTTTTCAAAACTTTATTCAAGTTTTTTGCCAAAAAGAACATCCCCTCGTCCTCTTTCTAGACGACCTTCAGTGGACAGACAGCGCTACGTTGCAATTTATCCAGTTAATAATGACCGATTTTACTATTCAATATCTGTTTGTAATCGGAGCTTATCGAGATAACGAAGTCAGTGCAACTCATCCTACTATGCTGACTTTATCGGAAATGAAAAAACAGGGAGTAGTAATTAATCATCTCTCTCTTTTACCCTTAAATTTAAACCAGGTCAATGAATTAATTGCGGATGCGCTGAAAACCGAGTGCATCCCTACGCAAAGATTAGCAGAGTTGGTTTGGCAAAAAACACAAGGAAATCCATTTTTTATTAAAGAGTTTCTCAAGTCACTTGATACAGAGCAATTGCTGAATTTTGATCCTAATACTGGGGCTTGGCATTGGGATTTAGAGCAAATTATAAGTAGGAATATTACTGATAACGTTGTTGAGTTCATGGCAGAGCAAATTCAAACACTATCAGAATCAGCACAAAAAGTTTTACGATTAGCCGCTTGTATTGGCAACCAATTTGATTTACCCACCCTTTCAATTATTAATGAAACTTATCAAAAAGAAACGGCGGATGAATTATGGAATGCTATTCAATCAGGATTTATATTACCCCTTGGAGATGATTACAAATTCCTGAAAACAGACCGATATACAAAAGAATTAAAAATTACTTATAAATTTGCTCACGATCGCATTCAGCAAGCCGCCTATTCCCTAATTCCCCCACACGACAAGCAAGCGGTTCACTGGAAAGTCGGGCAACTGTTGTTAGAAAATACGCCACCACAGGTACTCCAACAAAAGATTTTTGATATTGTCAATCAACTAAACTTCGGTATTGAAGCAATTGACATCCCGTTAGAAAGAGATAAACTTGCTCAATTAAATCTGATTGCTGGCAAAAAAGCGAAGGCATCAGCAGCTTGGAAACCAGCCTGGAATTACTTAAGAATTGGTATAAATTGGCTGAGTGCAGATAGTTGGCTTCGTCAGTATGACCTCACTCTGGCACTGTATGTGGAAACAGTAGAAGCTGCTATCTTGAGTGGCCACGTTGAGGAAATGGAAAAATTGGCTAACCTAGTGCTTCAACAAGCTACTTCGTTGCTGGATAAAGTGAAAGTCTATGAAGTCAAGATTCAAGCCTATACAGCACAAAACAAACCGTTAGAAGCGATAGAGACGGCACTTTCAGTATTAAAGCTGTTGGGGATTCGTTTTCCCAAGAAGCCAACAAAATTAAACATTTTCCTTGAACTGATGAAGACAAAGTTAAGTTTAGTAGGGAAACGAGTTGAGGACTTGATCGACCTACCATTGATGACGAATCCTGATAAAATGGCAGCAATGCGTATCCTATCAAGTGTAGTTTCTGCGTCCCATTTAGCCCGACCTGAATTGCTACCGTTAATTGCGTTTAAACAGGTAAACTTATCAATTCAATATGGGAATACTTCGGTATCTTCTTGTGCGTATGCTACTTACGGACTAATTCTCTCTGGGGAAACCGTAGGAGACATTGAGACTGGTTATCAATTTGGGCAACTTGCTATCTTGTTACTCGATAAGTTTAATACTAAAGAACTCACAGCCAGAACCATATTTATTGTTAATTACTTTGTCAAACATTGGAAAGAGCATCTTAGGGAAACTTTAAACCCTTTGCAGAATGCTTACTCGATCGCCTTAGAAACTGGAGATTTAGAATATGCAGCTTATTCGGCCTGCGTATACTCCTACCATTCCTATGTATTGGGGAAGGAATTGCCAACAGTCGGGGCAGAGATGGCAATGTACAGTAATACCCTCAGCCAACTGAAGCAAGAAACATCATATTACTATAACCAACTCAATCGACAGGTTTTATTGAACTTGATGGGACAGGCTGAAGATAAATGCCGTTTAATCGGTGAAAGCTATGACGAAACAAAAATGTTACCCTTGCATCGAGAGGCGAATGCTCAAAATCTTTGTCGCTCGGTCTATTTTTACAAGCTATTTCTCTGCTATCTTTTTCAAGACTATCAGCAAGCTATAGAAAATTCTAAATCAGCCGAAAAATATAGCGATAGCGCTGTAGGTACTATTCCTCTCTACCATTTCTACAATTCTTTACTTTATCTGGCTATCTATTCTGACGCACCAAAATCCGAGCAAAAACTCATCCTCCAGAAGGTGAAAGCCAACCAAAAAAAGATCAAAAAATGGGTTCATTTTGCTCCAATGACTCACCTCCATAAACTCTATCTAGTGGAGGCAGAACGATATCGAGTTTTGGGGAAAAATGCTAGGGCGATCGACTACTACGATCGCGCCATTGCCTTAGCCAAAGAATATGAGTACATCAACGAAGAGGCTTTGGCTAATGAACTGGCTGCCAAATTCTACATCGCTTGGGGAAAAGAGCAAGTTGCCCAAGCCTATATGACAAATGCATACTACTGCTATTTACGTTGGGGTGCAACAGCTAAAATGACTGATTTGAAACGACAGTATCCACAACTTTTAAAGCGTTTTACCACAGCCAATACGTCCATAGATTCGCGCAACAGCTTGTCTAATACCTCTGGCAGCACTTCAGGTGAAACCCTTGATTTGGCAGCATTGATGAAAGCATCTGGGGCAATTGCCAGTGAAATTGAGTTGGATAAACTCCTCACGACTTTGATGAAAATCCTGCTGGAAAGCTGTGGTGCACAAACTGGCTATCTAATTTTAGAGTCTCAAGGACAACTGCGAGTCGAAGCGTCAGGTGAGGCTAACTCAAATCAAGTGATGGTGTTGCAATCTACTCCTATAGAAACCTGTCTTCCTTTGTCGATTATTCACTATGTTGAGAGGACTAAACAAGGACTGATTGAAACCAATGTTGCCCGTGAAGGGCGATTTACCCAAGATACTTATATCAAAACACAGCAGCCCAAGTCTATCCTTTGCGCCCCTCTGCTCAATCAAGGGCAATTAATTGGAATTGTTTATTTGGAAAATAATTTAGCAGATGGCGTTTTTACACCCGATCGCCTGCAAGTGATTCAATTGCTTTCAACTCAGGCGGCGATCGCCCTTACCAACGCCAGACTCTACACTCAGGTACAATCGACGCAAAATCGCCTGAATAAAATCCTTAATGCTATTCCTTTTGGCATATCCGTTCACGACGCCAAAGGACAACTGGTTTACGCCAATCCAGTTTCACAGCAGTTACTGAATATTCAAGATTTACCCAAAGCCGAAATCGAGCAACTCTCAGAAACCTATCACGTTTATCGGGCAGGCACAGCCCAGATGTATCCAGTGGAACAGCTACCCTTGGTGCGAGCGCTTCGCGGTGAAAAAACATGGGCGGATGATTTGGAACTGCACTACAGTGAGCGAATCGTTCCCTTAGAAGTAACTAGCACGCCAATTTTTGATGACACGGGTAATGTAGAGTATGCGATCGCAGCTTTTCAAGATATTAGCGAACGCAAGCAGGCACAGATTACGCTCATCGAAAATGTCCGTTTAGAACAGGAAATTCGCGAGCGCAAAAAAATAGAAGAGGCTCTGCAGCAGAGCGAGGCACGCTACCTTGGTATTCTGGAAGACCAGACAGAACTAATTGCCCGGTATCTGCCAGATGGTGCCGTTACCTTTGTTAATGAAGGCTTCTGTCGATTTTTTGGACTGACAAGGGAACAACTCATCGGGCATCACTACGAACCTGTCGTGTTTGAAGAAGACCGCGAATATGTAACCCGATTCGTCAATTCCATTAGCCGAGAAAATCCCGTTGTCACAATTGAAAATCGGGTGATTGTTAGCTCCCAAGTGCGTTGGACGCAGTGGGTTAACCGAGGGATATTTGATGATTCCGGTTGCATTGTTGAATTCCAGGCGGTAGGACGAGATATCAGCGATCGCAAAAAAGCCGAAGCAGAACTCGAACGCGCAAAAGAAGCCGCCATTACCGCCAACCTCGCCAAAAGCACTTTCCTTGCCAACATGAGCCACGAATTGCGAACTCCCCTGAACGCCATTCTCGGTTTTTCTCAACTGATGAATCAGGATACCAATCTGTTAACTGAACAAAAAGAGAACCTTAACATCATTCAGCGCAGTGGAGAGCATTTATTATCTCTAATTAATCAGGTGCTTGACCTTTCTAAAGTTGAAGCGGGAGGCATGACGATATCTGAAAATAATTTGAACATTCATCACTTTTTAGCTGAAATCGAGGATATGTTTGCGTTGAAAGCCCACGCTCAAGGCTTACACTTACGATTTGAATGTGCTGCAGATGTTCCTAAGTATATCTGCGCGGATGAAGTTAAATTGCGACAAGTGCTGATTAATTTCATTAGTAACGCGGTTAAGTTTACATCTTCGGGAAGTGTGTCTTTAGAAGTAAAAAATAAACAGGTAAAAGCCCAAAGTGAAGCCGGAACAAAAACAACCAACAACCCACAATCAACAACCATTACCTTTGAAGTAAAAGATACGGGAGTTGGCATTGCGGCAGAGGAACTGGTGAATCTATTCAAACCCTTCGTGCAAACAGCATCCGGTCAAAAAGTGCAGCAAGGAACCGGATTAGGACTGACGATTAGCCGTCAATTTGTCCGCTTGATGGGAGGTGAAATAACAGTCATTAGTCACGGTAAAGCTTTTACCCCTGGAATGCCTCTCAAGGAATTTTTAGAAGACACAACGGGCACAACATTTAAATTTGACATTCCTGTGGGCATCGCTGATGCCAGCGCCATTCAAAACCAACCCCAAAGTCGTCGCGTCGTTGCGCTAGCGCCTAACCAACCCCAATATCGCATCTTAGTGGTGGACGATCGAGATTACAATCGGCAACTGTTAGTTAAACTCCTCAAACCTGTTGGTTTTGAAGTTGAAGAAGCGACTAACGGTATTGAAGCGCTTGAAATTTGGGATTCATACTCACCCCATCTGATATGGATGGACATGAGAATGCCCGTTATGGATGGTTATGAAGCCACGAAACGCATTAAAGGCACCCTTAAAGGTCAAGCTACTGCTGTTATTGCTATTACTGCTAGCGTGTGGGAAGAAGAAAAGGCAGTTATTTTATCGGCTGGTTGTGATGATTTTGTGCGAAAACCGTTCCACACAGAAGCCATCTTTGACATCATGGCTAAACATTTGGGGGTCGGTTATATTTATCAGGATCAAGACCTACCCTCTCCCCCTTCTAATGTGACTGGAGAACCGTTAAATTTCACTGATTTATTAGCAGCGATGTCAAAAGAATGGATAATAAAATTATATGAAGCAGCTATGGACGCTGATTCGGAATTAGTTTTTCAACTCCTAGAGGAGATTCCTGAATATCACGCTTTCGAGCTTGAAACTCTCATGGGTTGGGTGACGAAGTTTCAGTTTGAGAAGATTCTCGATTTAACTGAACCATTAAGTTGGTGAAGTACACCCGCCTATCGATCGATACTGCACTTCATAAACCAGGGATACGCTGTATGTTGCACCATTCTCAAGGACAGGCTTTCCGGCCTGTTCCACAATAAACATTATTTCCTGTGCGGTGGGCAGGACAGCCCGCCCCTAGAAGAGTTATTGAAAATGGTACAATATCTCAGGTTTATCCTATTTGATAACACGCGGTTGGTTCTGTTCCATCATTGACTTTAATGACGACTGTTCTAAGTCTGTAAGGTCGCGGATGGTAATTGAGCAACCGTCTCCCAATTTAACAGCAGTGAAATAATAGCATTTACCAAGGTAATCATTTTCTAGATGAACCTCTCCTTCAAGCGATTCTCCAGTCTCAACAACTTCTACTAATAAATCAAACAATCCTGGACTCAATTGATTAAGCAGTTTTTTGAGCACGGGTTCGCTCGCGATATCTGTTCGTTTTTTCCCTAAGAGTCTGGCAAAAACAGGGTTAACTACCAAGCAGCGAAAATCTTCAATTTCTCCAGCGATATCTCCCCTCACCGCCTCCACTGCGGCTATTCCATCCAGAGATGAGTTTAGCAAATTTGCCAGCAGGCTGCGAGATTGGTAGGCAATTTCTGCGGTTTGCTGGTGTCGAGCGAGTGCTTCTTTAAGCTGGCGTTTTTGGTGCTCGATAGTGACCTGAGTTTCGAGGCGAACTAGCACTTCTTCCAACTGAAAAGGCTTAGAGATATAGTCAGCTCCCCCTACCTTAAAAGCTTTTACTTTATCAAAAAGTTGGTCAAGTGCGCTTAAGAAAATAATCGGAACTTCTGAGGTTTTTTCATCAGATTTGAGGGCTTCGCAGACTTGATAGCCGTCCATGTCTGGCATTTGAATATCCAGCAAGAGAGCATCGGGGGGATGATTGCGAACAGTCCTCAAGGCCATCGCACCATTAGTGACGCAGCGAACTTTATATCCCTCCTTAGTTAGAACTTCTGTTAGAAAACGTAGATTTTGTGGGAGGTCATCAACAATTAAAATGTTGCCTTTGCAAGTTTCTAATTGATCGATGTCACTTCCTCCGGCCGCAGCGCTCATGATAAGTTCGCCTTTTGCATCGGCGATCGCACTTGTGGTGCTTTGCTTCTCTAGCAGAGAGCGAAAGTTATTTTTACTAACTTTTTCTCCCATTACGTCTGAAATGCGCTGCCAGAGGAGGGAAGATGAATCTTTGATATGTCCTACACTGAGATACAAGCTGTCAGCAACAGCACTATAAGTTGCATTTTTCCAAGCAGCTTTTAAAATTTCCTGCTCAAGAAAATTTAACGGTTTACTGGTTTTGGACTCTAAGGCTGATTCGATAAATTCTAGGGCTTCTTCAAAAGTCATATACACATCCCTCTCATCGGGTAAGGTTTGTCCCGTTTTGCACCCTAATTTTGAGTTGCGCACCGTAGTAAGTCGGTGGAGAAATCTCTAATAGCTATTATGACCGACTTATTGACAATTACGCTCCGGGGCGATCGCCCCCGATCCTGATTCCACCTTGTCGAAACCCGAAAAAGGGGCTCGCGGCCGCCTAATTATTTTTGAGGGCGATCGGCTTAAACCCTTTAAATGCAAGGCTTTTAAGTTGCTTGTCACCCCGTCAGCTATTTGAGTTTGTTCGCTTAAATTTTTGTTCGCCTCTTTCTTCACCAGTCTTGGAGGCACTCCGACTCTCAGAAACCTGGTTTTTACCTTGGGTGCGGGCTACAACCTGTGTATTTTCCTCCCTCAAACCCGGTTTCACCGGCCCCCATGCGTCCAGGACTATTCACATAACGATCCAAATGATCCGACTTTTCCGACTTTACGATCCGACTTTTCCGACTTGTTTTATGCCCATATGCCAAACATACTATTAATAGCATCCACCAAAAGACAGATAACAGTACCAGTCATGCTGTCGCTCTGCTCTATCTAAAGATAGATAGTAAAACCAGGGGGTCCGACTTTTCCGACTTTACAATCCGACTTTTCCGACTGACAGGGGCGGGGGAGGGGAGCCAGGATACCGACAGGGAAAGGATGCAGGCTCAAAAAAAGAGCAACTGAATCCAATCTTTATCCGCATAAATACTCAGACCACACTGAGCTAGATGTTTGCGGGATTGGGGTGCAACGAAAAAAGCAACAGAGGAATGTTCCTTCACCTTTATCTTTCACCACTTTTAAAATCATGTCAAATTCTCAATCCGTTATTGCAAGAGACATTCGGTATTGTCCTGAAGATATAGAGAAAGCATTTTGGCAGCTATGGCACCAGAATCGAGATTATCTTTACCGTTGCTGTCTCAGGTGGATGGGGGGGAATCCTACTGATGCCGAAGAGGTGCTCAGTCGCGCCATGCTCAAAGCTTGGGATAAATTACCAGACTATGCCGAAAAAATCACCAACCTCCGAGCTTGGATCACCCGCTTAACCCATAATCTATGTATAGATATACACCGAGAACGTCGCCGGAAAGCAATGCAAATTGAGGATATTGAAGAAATAGCTGCTACAGGAAATTTAGCAGTTATTTCTGGTTTGGACTCTCCTGAAGAGGCACTTCTGCATCATGAGTTGGGGAGATACATTCGCCGCGCTATTGATACTCTTCCTTCTCGACTGCGAACTCCGTTTATCCTGCGTTACTGGCACCAGATTGCCTATCAAGATATTGCCCAACAACTTGCTCTCTCGCTCAATAACGTTTACAAGCGCATCCAACAGGCGCGAGAACTTCTGCAAAAGCGTTTGAGCAGGTATTTGTCAGGGTTGGATGATGCTTTGTTAGATTCCTCCGAGTCGTCTAAAAAGGGGGACGTTGCCTTTAGCAGCGATGATTTTGCTGTAGGGGTAGTGCCCGAGTGCCTACCCCGTCAAGATTGTGGGCCGATCGCGGGTGAGGCGATCGCGGTTGGGCCGATCGCGGGTGGGGCAGCCACGGGTGGGCCGATCGCGGGGGAATTGCCCCTACAATTCGATGAAACGATCGCATCCGACTCGATCGCCCCCATCCCTCAAAACATTGGCGAGACAATTAATTATCAAGTAGCAGCAATATGTCTAGAAACACTGCACTCCGGGTGGTATCCCTCACTCAGTCCTCTGGGGTGGAGTTGAATGCTTACCTGGTTTTAGACGAAAAGCCAGCCCGAATTGACCAGAAGCTGAAAACATTAAGTGAGTACGTGCAGCAGTATCCTTCTGGGTGGAAGAAACGGTTGGAATTGGCGAATCTGCTGTATGCAATGGGTCGTATTGAGCAGGCGGTTGAGGAGTATCGCCAAGTAATAGATCGGCAGCAACCATTGATCGGCGTGCGGTTGCAATTGGGGAAACTCTTGCAGCTTATGGGACGAGAGGTTGAGGCAGTAGCGGTTTATGAAAGTGCCTCGGCCAATGCACGCAATGACGCGACTCGGCAGCATATCCGTGGATCGATCGCACTCTGTAGAGGTGACACTCAGGCAGCGATACTCGCTTTTGAGTCGGCGGCTTCCCTAGAACCAAATAATGCGGCTCACTGGCTGGCGTTGGGGCAGGTGCAAAGGGGGAGAGGGGATGCGGTTGCAGCTTTGCGATCGTTCGATACGGTTTTGTCACTGAACCCGGATGATGTTGTAGCGCTGATTGACAGCTACGACGCGAGTCAGGCGGTGGGGAATGTGCGCCAAGCGCAGCGCAGGTTGAGCAAAGTGCTAGAGGTGGCTCCGGGTGATTTCCGGGTACTCAAACGACTGGCAGATACTCGTTGCCGGATGAGATTGGTATCCGGTGAGGAGGGCAAACAGACTAAACAGATAATTGGTTCTGTGCTGCAACTGGCTCCTGATGCGGCGGATGCCCGCGAGTTGCTGGCATATTATCACGTTTTCCGGGGGGAGTCGGCTAACGGGATTGGGGTATTGGAACGGTTTACTGAGGAACACCCGAATCATCCGAGGGGTTGGTATTCCTATGGGCGGTGCTTGTTCCATACGGGGGAATATCAGAAAGCGGCTGAGGCGATGCTGAAAGCTTATCGTCTTTATCCCCAGGATTGTGAAATTTATCGGGCGTTGTGTGAGATTTTGCCTGCTGCGGGGATGACTTCTTCCCCAGCTTCTCTCGATCCCCCCCAGCCCCCCTTAACAAGGGGGGAGCTAGAGCAGGCAAAGTCTTCTAATTGCAAGGGAGAAACTCCTCTCAAAGTCCCCCTTTTTAAGGGGGATTTAGGGGGATCTAACCCTGAAGTAACGCTTGCATCAATAGTAGAAGAGATGCTCGATCGTTTTCCCCAACGCTGGAGTGTTTGGACGACGGCGGGGCGGGTTTTGGTGGAAAGTTTTCAGGAGATCGATCGGGGGTGTGCTGTCTCTGTGCGGGGGACGCAACTTGAACCGCAGTTACCGGATGCTTGGTTTGGTCACGGGCGGGTGTTGGCGCTGGCGGGGAAACACCGGGAAGCGGTGGAGGCTTTGGCGCAAGGATGGCAGTTGCTACCAGAAGAGGGGGGTTATCTGCAATCTGTGTCTGCTGCGGTGTGGCTGGGGGAGAGTTATCGAGTGTTGGGGGATGAGGTGGCGAGTCGGAAATGGTTGGAAAAGGCTTGTCAGTCTCAGGAATTGATGGAGTTTGACCCGGCGATGGCTGGTTACTGGCAAGGAAGAGCGTTGTTGGGGTTGGGGGATGTGACGGAGGCTGTGGAGGCGTATCGAAGTGCGCTGAGTCGGCGGTTGCTATACCCTTTTCGCGGGGAGGTTGAGGAGGCTGTGAAACGGTTGAAAGGTAAGAGGCGAAAGGGCGATCGGGCTAAAGCGTAGAGCCTTGACTTCTTCGGGAAGTCGGGGATCTGAACCTCTCAGAGTGCATTTAGTTAGGAAAAAACAGCCTCTAACTCGAAAAATTCAGAAATTGACCTCTGGATTCGTCTTATAGGTGTAGAGACAAAAATACAATTTCGTCTCGACTAAAAACCCAAATCAACCTCATATCAAAGGATACTAGCTATGTTTAGAGGTCCTCGCGGCGGTTTCTAGAACCAATATTTTAATCAGTAAAACTACCTTTGTAAGCTGATTAAATGTGATTGAAAATAGATGTAGGGTGGGCAATGCTCACCCTACATCTTTTGTTGCTGACCTTAATTCAATGACAAAATCTGGTGCAATGGGTGGAAATTATAGTTCTCGTGCTTGAGATGGGTTTCATTGGGTGGATTGAGTTAGGGAAAAACTGCGGCTAACTCAAAAAATTCAGAAATTGACCTCTGGATTCGTCTTATAGGTGTAGAGACAAAAATAAAAGTTTCGTCTCTACTAAAAACTAAGAACAAACTAATCTAAAAAGAGGCTAATTATGTTCCGTAGATTTTTCTAGAACCAATATTTTTTCAGCACAACTACTACATTTGTAAGCTGATTAAAGGTGATTTAAAGCTGAAAGGCGATCGTTCCTCAACACGATCTGGTTCAGGAGTCAAGAGAGCATCGCTCCTTTAACCACCTTCCAGCTACTTGCCTAACCTCTGCTCTTTAAAACAGCCGAATACTGAGAAATAATCCGAGCTAAAAAATTTAAAGACTCGGATTATTTCTCATGTATATGTCGTTTTTTGAGTAATATAAAGTTTATATAAACTCTGATTTTTAACCTTGACATTCCTATTAACCATCGATTACTCTTGAGGAACTTGAGAACAAAAAACTCAATCGAAAACAACAAACAAACCCACAAAAAAAGGAGGAATTTATGATAAGACGTGGTGCGTTCTAAACGCTTTAAATTTTTAATGTTTATCAGTGTAAGCTGTTTACAATTTACATTTTCGAGGCTATCTAAGCCTGTAAAGGGTTTCAGCCTCTGAAACACCCAGTTTAAATGCTAAACAGCTTAATCATATTTATTACGCTGATGTACCGCGACTAAAAATCGCTGTAGGGTGGGCATTGCCCACCCTACTTAATAAGAAGGTTATCCAAATTAAAACTGCCAAAGTAAAAGCCTAAATCCTGCCTGTAGACAAACTCCCATAACTCATGGAACTGATTTGGTTCTTTAAAACCCTCAACAAATACATTGCCTCCTACAAATGGCAATTCATTTTACTCTTTACCTGCCTGATATTCGACGCAGCATTTGATTCAGTCTTCCGAGCCAGCTTAAAATTTATCATCGATGCCGCCATCGTTCCTCAAAACTATGGCCTTCTGGTTCTAATCCTGTCATTGCTAGTTGTCGGAGCAATTCTATATGCCTGCATCGGTTTGCTAGGAATTTTCCT
>NZ_JAUBQU010000103.1:0-21973 GCF_036701435.1 Microcoleus sp. Pol12A5 | reverse complement strand
TGTTCGACTGTTTGTAGTTGCTGCAATTGAGCTTGTTCTGCCTTAATTAACCCTTCCACCAATGGCGGATCTAAAATTTCATTGACTGATAATCTCAGATTGGGAAATACTACAGATTCCATTTCCTCACCAGGCAAGAAATCTGTATACGTGTAACCATCTTCACCTTCAATCAATGCAAAAAGCCGGATTTTTTGCTTGCCAGTTTTAGGGTCAACAATGCAATATTCCGGCACATTCGCTAATTCGTACTCTCCGCGTTTGATTACGTAATCTTCGCGGCGATTTTCGCTGACTACTTCTACCACTAACAGCGGCTTTTCATCAAATTCGAGGATACCTGCACCGGGTCGAGCAGCAGCTTGTTCCAAAAGACTTTGAGTGCAGACAACTACATCGGGAATCCGAGATTTATCTTCATCTGTTCTCACTCCCAGACCTGTTTTTACTACTAAGTCGGGATTGTGTTCAGCTAGGTAACGCTGCAATTGGTAAACTAAATATTCGCAAATTTTGATATGTAAAATTGTGGCTGTTGGCGTCGGGATTAATTTGCCTTTGTACAGTTCATATTTTACATCAGATTCTCCTTGATAAAATCGGTATTCTTCAAAAGTTAAGGTCGGCGAAGTATCGAGCTGTTTTTCTTCGACTGCTGGCACAAGAGATTGAGACATATATTTTTACCTATCTCGATAGTTGGCTATTATACTAAATTTTGATTTTAACACCCAAGGCATTGAGTACGAAAAGATCGATCGCCCTTATTGACAATCAAGCAATTTGATCCGGTTAAATATTTAGTTCAGTTCACCATTTGGGCGATCGCCTCAACAAGGCTGTAGCTGCCTCACTGTCGAGAGGTTTAGAGAAAAAGTATCCCTGACCGTACTCGCAGCCGATCGCCCGCATTTGAGCCAATTGGACGGCGGTTTCAACACCTTCTGCCACTACCTCCATCCCCAAACTGCGGGCCAGCATGACGATCGCCCGCACGATTTCCAAATTTTCGCCCATTTCCCCGATGCGACTGACAAAAGAGCGATCGACCTTCAAAATATTAATCGGGAACTTGTGCAAATAACTCAGAGACGAATAACCAGTGCCGAAATCATCAATACACAGCCCGATCCCCAAATCTCTCAACTGCGAAAGCATCGCCGCCGCCGCTTCCCCATCTTCCATCACCACAGTCTCAGTAATCTCCAACTTCAAACAGCGAGCATCAACACCCGTTTCCTGCAAAACTTGCTTAATTTGCTCGATCGATTCGGGTTCCGCAAACTGCCTCCCGGAAAGATTTACTGCTACAGTCAGCGGCGAATTTCCCACAGGTAAATTCAAACTCTGCCACTTAATAATTTGGCGGCAGCTTTCGTTCAAAACCCACAAACCCAAAGGCGTAATTAACCCTGTTTCCTCCGCCATCGCAATAAATTCCATCGGGGAAACTAAACCCCTTTCCGGGTGCAGCCAGCGCACCAGCGCCTCAAATCCGATAACTGAACCGCTTTTTAAACTAACGATCGGCTGATAATAAACAGTAAAAGGACATTCCAATTTTAAAGTAGGCAATGGCGACTTCGGACGCTCCAATCTCCGATCCGTTTCACTCATCGGCGAGTTTTCCGCCGCCGTCCCGCAGGCGAAATCCACTATGGAATATTTCAAATTTAGTTCTTCAACCGACTCCCGCAAATCGTGTTCCAAGTGCATCAAAGCCACAGCTTGAGTGTGCATCGCACTGGTAAAAACTTCGTAGCGAGCTTTACCGAGAGCTTTGGCGCGGTACATCGCAATATCAGCATCGCGCAAAATATCTCCCGGCCACTGATATTTGTTGGTACTCAAAGCAATGCCGATGCTAGCAGTAATTAAAATTTTATTACCTTCTAAATAAAGCGGCCGTTCGATCGTTTTGAGAATTTCCTTTGCTTGGGCGATCGCCTCATCAACACCGTGAATTTCTTCCAGCAAAATCACAAACTCATCTCCCCCCAGACGAGCCACCGTATCGCCCGGCCGCAAACAAGTCAAGAGACGGCGAGCCACAGCGACCAAAAGCCGATCGCCCATGCGGTGTCCCTGACTGTCATTAATCACCTTAAACCTGTCCAAATCCAGAAACAGCACCGCAAACTGATAGGTCGGATGCCGTTGGGCGCGGGCAAAAGCTTGGCCCAACCTGTCAGTCAACAAAGCACGGTTCGGCAACTCTGTCAGCGCATCGTGCAAAGCATCGTGCAACAATTGTTCTTCAGCCATCTTGCGCTCAGTCACGTCGTGACAGTTAACCACAATTCCCCTCACCGAAGGTTCGTTGAGCAAATTCGTCGCCACCGCTTCCAACACGCACCACGAACCGTCCTTGTGTTTCACGCGGTATTCCGCCATTCCCTGGCTAACTCTCGGCATTTGCATGACACCTTTGAACACTTGATCCACTATTAGCAATTCGTCAGGGTGAATCAAGTCAAATATAGATCTGCCGAGCACTTCCCCCGTCGGGTAGCCCAAAATCCGCTCTAGGGAAGGAGATACGTAGCGGCAAAAGCCTTTCTCGTCGAGAATCACAATAATGTCTCTAGCATTTTCAATCAACGATCGAAAGCGCTTCTCGCTTTGCCGCAGCTCTTGTTCCGTGCGCTTTTGGTCGGTAATATCGGTATTCATGTAAATCAGACCGACAATTTTCCCCGTGCGGTCTTTAATAGCATCCGCCCGCAGCAACACTTGCAAAGTTTTACCGCTTTTAGTGCGGTTGGTAATTTCACCACACCAAGAATAACCCTGGGCGATCGTGTCGAGTACCTCCCTGGCGACTGGGGCGTCAGCAAAAACTGCCGATATACCTCCGGCTAGTTTAAATTCCTCTGCGGTGTCCCATTCAAATAGCTGAGAAAACGCTTGATTTTGATAAATGTGAGTGCCGTTCGCATCGCTGATGCCGATCGCGTCACTCGAACTTTCCACCGCCTTGCGAGTCAGCACCAGAGCTTCTTCTGCCCGCTTGCGCTCGGTAATGTCAATCCCTACCAGACAAGCTGCTTTGCCGCGATCGTACTTTTGAGCCACAATCAGATAGTATCCCTGCGACTCTCCCGCGTCGGTTTGTAGCTTAACGTTGAGTTCTTTAACCGCTTCCGTAGCGTCGCCGGCAAAAAACTCCACCACAAAAGAGTTAAAATCCGAGCTAGCGCCCAGAAAACCAATATCTTGACCGACAAAAGCCGACGGCCGCAAACCATGCAGTTTGGCTAAGTGCTGGTTAACCCCCAAATAGCGCAAATCCGAGCTAATCCAAGATACTGTTCCCGGAACTGCTTCCAAAATCGTTTGCAGTTGGTCGTTAGCTTGCTGCAATGCTTCGTGCACTTCACAGATGCGTTCCGACAAGTCCGACTGAATCCCTACGAAATGAGTCAAATTAGCGCTGTCGTCTCGCACGGGAGATAGCGACAATTTGCTCCAAAAAGGAGTGCCGTCTTTGCGGTAATTTTTGATTGTTGTCTGGATTTCTCGACCTTGGCGCAAGGCGTCGCGGATCTTAGCTACAGTAGTTCGATCGGTATCCGGGCCTTGCAAAAATCGGCAATTGCGCCCCAAGATTTCATCGGCGCAGTAACCTGTCATCCGTTCAAAGGCCGGATTGCAATAAATTATGGGACAGTCGGGTGCATTGGCGTCAGCAATAACAATGCCGCTGCTAGTAGCTGCCAAAGCTCGATCGCGCAGCCACAGGGCTTCTGACGCAGAATGGCGATCGCCGACATCCCCCACTTCACCTAAATTAGAAATTGACTGGTTCTCCCGATCTCCCATCAGCCGAACTTTCAAGCAAACCTTTACAATTTCCGAGTTGTTTCTTACTGTAACGTTTTTCAGGACTCGCGCAACGTAAATTGTATCTGGGCATTTAAGTAAGCGGGATTTCACCTTAGTTGCTTGGTATTTTCTACCCTTGCTGTTGGGCATTTAAAAAAGCACATCTTCACATCCGCAGTGCAAAACCCTCTATTCTTCTCCCCCTCAGACTCTCTCCCCCTCTTCCCTTCTCCCCGCGCCCTGGCAATCACGATCTGCTGCAGCTTATTTAGCAGGAGTTGCAGCTTGAGAACTCGGCGGCGCAATATTAATTAATGGCAAAGTTCCGCCTCCTCCCATTACTGTCGGAAACTGGCCGTTCCATTTTTCAATTGCTTGCTGCTGCAAAATTTCGGCTGTTAATGTTTGCCGCTGCAAGCGTTGAGCTTCAGCTTTACCTTTAGCACGGTTAATTTCCGCTTGAGCATCTTGGGTGGCTTTTTTAACTGTAAATTCTGCTTGTTTAGCTTCTTGTTCGGCTATTTGTTTGGATTCGATGGCTTTGCTAAATTCTGGAGAAAAGCCAAAATTTATTAACGAAACATCTCTGACAATGACGCCGTAAGGCTCCAAGCGCTTTTTGAGGCTGTTGTCGATTTCTGTTTTTAGTTCCGTGCGCTTAGTGATAATTTCTTCTGCGGTTTTTTTAGAAGTTGCTGCTTTGAGAACTTCCGAAATTGCCGGACTCAGAATGCTGGTAACAATTTGTTCTTCGTCTCCCACTTGTTGGAAAATTTGATTTACTTTGGCGGGGTCAACATTCCAGTTGACTGCCAAATCTGTAGTAATGCTTTGCAAATCTTTGGATGCTGCATCTGCTTTCAAATCTGTTTTTTGTACGCGCACGCTGATAGTTTTTACAGAGGTGACGATCGGTAAAATTGGGTGGATGCCTTCATCTAAAATCGCGTCTTGAACTTTGCCGAAGCGCATCACGACGCCGCGTTCCCCTGCGCCGACGAGGGCAAAAGGTCTTAAAATTAAGGCGGCGATGATGAAGACGATGCCACCGACGATGTAGAGAGCTAGGTTATACTGAACATTTTGCATGGTTTTCATATGTTTATTCACCAATGTTGTGTTACTTGATGTTAGTTTTCTATCCGATATTATCTAAGATTATAACTTCATGTTAAGGGTGAAACAACTCATAAATTCATTGATTTTTTTTCATAAAAGTCATATATTTGCGAGGGTCTGGGGACCTCTTAGCTCGATGAGCGGGGATGAACAATGGCACTTGTAGCTGGGTGAGATTATTAATGAATAAATGTTTCAAGTATCTTGACAATGAGGATAAAATTAGATAAAGAAGAAGTAAATAAATAGCTCGCGCGCTCTCAGACAACGAATAAAATGGCGATCGGAAAGAAAAAGCTTTCTAGAAAGCTAAAAGATCGGCATCAAATAGGTATTTTTTGTAAATTTTGAGTAGAAAATTGGAGGCGCGTGCCGATAAAACCTTTGGGGGTTGGTTCCAGCACAAGCGAAAGATAGAATTTCACTCTCCGACCTACAGACTCTATTGGTAGAATTGGCATCAGCCCGCATTTCTCAACCCTCCTGAGTAGAAAAAAAGACTCCTTGGGCAGGCTAGGAATTTATAGCTACAAACGATAAAAATCTGAGTTTAAAAATGCCTGAAAATAAGTTAAGCTTAGATGAGAACGGTTGAAGAAAAATCAAAATGTTGCAGCGACACCCTTGGCCGCAGACAGTTGAAGAGGCGATCGCCATTCAAGAACAGCTTCGGTCAGAGGTAATTACCACAAATCAACTGGACACAGTTCGATACGTCGCAGGCGTAGATGTCGGCTACGACAGTGCAAACGACGTATCGCAGGCCGCTGTAACAGTTCTGAGCTTTCCCGACTTGCAATTGCAGCAGCAAGCTGTGGTTCGCAGTCCTACAACTTTTCCTTACGTTCCGGGTTTCCTGTCTTTTCGAGAAGTACCGGCAGTCCTTGAAGCTTTGGAAAATATCAGTTTGAGGCCAGACTTGATATTGTGCGACGGTCAAGGACTAGCCCATCCCCGCAGGTTCGGTCTTGCCTGCCATTTGGGGGTTTTGACAGGGATTGCCACGATCGGAGTTGCCAAAAATCGATTTATCGGAGAACATTTAGAAGTCGGACTCGACCGTGGCAGTTGGCAACCCTTGCTTCTAGAGGGATCAACGGTAGGAGCAGCGCTAAGGACGCAAACAGGAGTAAAACCGATTTATGTTTCGATCGGTCATAAGGTAAACTTGATAAGTGCGATCGAGTACGTCCTGCGCTGCGCCCCAAAATATCGCTTACCAGAAACAACTCGATCGGCAGACCAACTAACATCGGGATAACTGGCAAGCGCGGAAGGCATCAAAAAAAAAGTAAAAAGACCAAACAAGCATCCCTCTTTGGACTTTTAATTTTTGAGGTGGCGCGGTTAAGTCGAAAAATCCTCTGAGTCTACTGCCAATCAGCTTTGGGTTCCATCCTTCCAGCGAACTAAAGAATGACTATACCTGAGAAAGAGGTATAAAAGTTGGGGGGGTTTATAGAATGATTGAAAGACAGTAACCAGCTTAAAACATTGGCGGCTCTAACTATAGTGCCCGGGCGTGAACTATTTTTAGTTCACATTTGTAAATTATGAAAGATTCATCCTGCGAGTTAAACCAAAAGCTTAGATTCGTCTGATGAGGTTTCATAAATTACCGTCGGATATCTCACCACTGACTGGAAGTAACCATGACAGTGGGAGGCGAAGGCGCGATCGAGCTAAAAAATCAGAAAAAAACAAGGAGACAGTCATGGCTGAGAAAAGCAAACGCGGATTCGCTTCTATGGATGCAGAAAAACAGCGCGCAATTGCTAGCAAAGGCGGAAAAGCTGCACACGAGAAAGGAACTGCACACGAATTCACCCCTGAAGAAGCCAGACAAGCTGGTCAAAAAGGCGGCGAAGCTGTCAGCAGAAATCGCGAACACATGGCTCAAATTGGTCGCGAAGGCGGTCGGAAAAGCCGCAAGAGCGAAGCTTAAGTCTCTCAAGGCTGGCCCTGTAATGAAAGATTGCACAGTTGCAGCGTGAGAGATAGCACTAGGACAGTGAACGTTTGAGGAGGTTGGGCGATCGAAGTTACCGAGGTAGTTCCATCGCCCAACTTCCAAAATTCGTCACTAGCGCCCCAAACCTTCGCAAATCTGGAAACCCCACAGCAATTAGTTTTTAGTAATCGCTGCTCAATCTTTAACAGCAAAATTTTAACAAAGGTGTACTGGGGTCAATAATTTTGTGGGAAAGAAAAGCTGGCAAGCGCGAGCCAGTCTCTCAAAAAAAGCCAATGCGAGCACAAAAAGCCCCGACTTCGGGGCTTTTTGTGCTGCACATAATATTTTCAGAAGTTTGAGCGAGTCCGCGTCAATAATTCTAATTAAGTTTTTTGGTGAGGAAGTCCGTCCTCAAAATAAATCAGCTAATATTTTTTTATATTTTTGAGCAAACTAGACAATCATGACAAACCAGCTCACTCTAGCATGGTCAGAAGCTGGGGTGCGTCAAACTCAGACAATTCAAAACGGACAGCCGAGCAAAAATCCGGGAAGCGTGAGGCTCGGACGCGATCCGGCGAAGTGCGATATAGTATTTTCGCATCCCAGCGTATCGGCTCTGCACGTTGAAATATTTTTTAATCAGGAATTGCAGGAGTATGCAGTGCGGAATTTGCGCGAAAGCAATCCGCCCCTGGTAGATGGAAAAATTCTCGCCCGAGGCGAAGCAAAATTGAAATCGGGAAGCCACATCCATTTAGGCCAACTGCAAATTGAGGTGGTGAATGTGACCGAGGTGCAGGTAGCCGCGCCCCAGACAGTTTTGCTGTCTGGACCTCCCGCACCTGGTAACTTTCAGCCGACGGGGCTTTCAAAATATGGTTTGCAATGTCCCAAATGCAGCCGAATTTCGCCTTACGCGCAGTTGAATGCGGGGTGTCCGTGGTGCGGTACTTCTTTGGCGGCGGCGGCGAGTGTGGTCATCTCTCCGTGAGAGTGTAAAAAAGGGAAAATCGGGCTATCCGCTAAACACTCTCAACTTCAAAAATCTTTTTTTGCAGAAAGCTCAAAGCCGACGGCTGATGTTTAAAAAATAATCATGAATTCTCAACCCTTGCGCCTGCGACTGACTTGGACAGATACAGCTACGGGGGATTGTCGATCCCCCATACTCGACTTACCCATCGCTTTGGGACGAATTTTTGAAGCTATGCCCGCCACAATCAACGGGAAACGAGTTTCTCGAATTGCCCTCAGCAGCAGTCAAGTTTCTCGCTTCCACGCAGTGATTGGCACCGAAGGTAACAGTATTTTACTCACTGACACGGGTAGCCGCAACGGTACTTTTGTTAACGGCGTTCGCCAAACCCGGTGCGTGCTGGCAAACGGCGATATGCTGCAAGTTGGGCCCTACGCGATCGGCATTTCTTTTGCTGTGAATTCCCCAGAAACGCCGTCGGTCAATTTTCACATTTTCTTTAACCCGCAGACCAATGGGCCAGACCCGGCATTGGGCCAGCCAATAATGTTGCAGCTTCCTCAAACAAGTAGTAGGGAAGAATTTCCGCCGATCGCATTTTTGCAAGCTTCTCAAGTGTCAATGCGATCGCTCGAATCTAGGGGACTCCCTGTGACAGAAGTTGATTGGGCTGCCGTTGGCGGCGGTTTGGGCAGCTTTATTTGGGTGGATTTGCTGAGAATTTGCGGCGTGAAAATCGATCGAATTGCGGTTTTGGGCATGGAAAAGCAGCCTTACGCCCGCTACCTGCGCCTGTGCCTGAATTCTCAAATTCCGCTGCGGGAACGCCTGCGATCGAATTCTGACTCTTGTCCAGACAACATTTGGGGGTGGCCTCCCTATGCTTTGCGGGAAGCTGGGCAGGAATTGCGGAAAGGGCGTTTGGGGATGTCGTTGAAGTTGATGTGGCAGGTGTTTGCGGAACCGACTTTTGCCGAAACTTATACGCCTCGCGCGGGGAATGTGTTTGATTCTATTGACAGGGAAGTCGATCGAATTGGGTGGAATCAGATGTTTCGCTACGGTAGAGTGCGGGGAATTCGCAAAACAGATGACGGCAGGTACGCGATCGCTTATTCTCGATCGGATGCGGATCACCGCGAGCACGCTTTTTTAATCGCCAAATACGTACACTTAGCCACCGGCTATCCCGCCATTCAATTTCTGCCCGACTTGCAAGCTTACCGCGAAAAAACCCAGGATTTTGAGTCGGTTGTCAACGCTTACGAAAAGCACGACGGCGTTTACGAAAAATTGGAGGCCAGCGGCGGCAGCGTGTTAATTAGAGGCCGGGGAATTGTGGCTTCGCGGGTGGTGCAGCGAATTTACGAAGCGCGGCAGCGGAACCGCAACATTCAAGTATTGCATTTGATGCGATCGCCCAAACCTCAAGGTAACAAATTTAAACTCGCTGAGCGTAGCGTGGAAAATCACTACGAATTTCAACCTTTCAACTGGCCGAAAGCTTGCTGGGGCGGGGAACTCCGGGTACTTTTGGAAAAAGCAGCCCCCGAATTGCGGCCGCAGTTGCTCACAGACTGGGGCGGCACTACCACAGCCCAGCGCAGCGACTGGCGGCGGATTGTCAAAGAAGGTTTAAGTCAAGGATGGTATCAAATTACCTTCGGGGAAGTCGAGCGAGTTGAGCGCGACAGTCAAAACCGCACGGTGACGTACATTCAGGAGAAGGAACTCAAGGGGCAAATTAAGTTAGAAGCTGATTTTATTATTGATGCTACGGGTTTGGACGCTAAGGTAAAAACCAGTCCGCTGTTAAACGATTTGGTAGCTCAATACAATCTTCCCCTCAACGGTTTGGGCCGGCTGAGTGTTAACAACGATTTTGAAGTCCCCGAATTGCGGAATTCTTCTGGTTGCAACACAGAAGGCCGGGTATACGCAGCAGGCGCGATTACTTTGGGAGGGCCTTACGCGCCCGTAGACAGCTTTTTGGGCTTGCAATACGCCGCCTTGCGTTCGGTTGAAAGTCTGGCCGCCAACCGAGTGGCTGGTGTGCGGAAATTGAGCGTTTGGCGATCGTTCGTGCAGTGGTTGAAGTGGATTTTCAATAAATCTCCCGACTAACTTGAAGGACGAAGCTCGGCAACAAGCAATGTAGGGGATTTAATTAATTTAAACTAGCTTCGCGTTCAATCTAAAATCTAAAATCTAAATTCAAAATCGAACAATTTTGCCATGTAATCTAAAATCTAAAATCTAAAATCGCATGACTCCCACCTTATTCGGCCGCTGGCAAACTCGGTTATTGCTATTTGCAACAGTAGGCGTTTTAGTAACCCTGCCCTTTTTTATAGGTTTAATGACATCCAAATCCGGCTCAATTTTTTTCTGGATTTTAGGGTATGTAGCGATTTTTGGCATTGGCTGGGATGCTTTATATATATACATTCAGCAGTTCCGCTGGGATCGAGATTGGCCCGGTGCATTTCAATTGCTCGCCGGAATTTGGGAAGCACTTTTTGTGTTATTTTTAATCAAAGTTATCGGTTTACCGGGGATATCTGCACAAGATTTTGACTTGGGAGCTTTTGCTTTGCATTATAGTTTAGTGTGGCTGGCTATTTATCTGGCATCGCAAACACTGATGCGGATTTTGTTTCCCCACTGGCGTTTCCGAGGCGGTGAATGGTTTTAAGAATAGTTTTGAGTATAGTAAGGTGCGCAATGCGCACCAGTAGGGGAACGGCATTGCCGTGTCCGGCGGGATCTGCGACTTTTAATAATAAAAGGTGCGTATTGTGCACTCTACAGAATTTATAGTAAGGTTCAGCGCTCCCTCCGCAGCCGACAGAATTTATAGTAAGCTCAACTCAAAATTGCTGGCATCCTTCAATGCACCGTCCTCCTTGTATTTTCTCATTTTTTTCGGGTTCTGGCTTGCTCGATCTAGGTTTTGAGTCGATCGGCTTTAATGTAGCGTATGTCAATGAAATTTTCCCACCTTTCATGCAAGCATACCGCTATTCTCGGCAATGCCTGAATTTGCCGCTACCAGAATACGGATATTGCGAAGGAGAGGAAGCAGATGTAACTCGACTTGTAGGGGGAGAAGCAGCTTTTCGCCTGCGGGAATTGATGCAGGATGCCCGCAAGCATCACGATATTGTGGGATTTATCGCGGGGCCACCTTGTCCTGACTTTTCTATTGGTGGCAAAAACCGAGGTCAAGAAGGAGATAAAGGCAAACTTTCCGCTTCATACATTGAATTGATTTGTCAGCAGCAGCCAGATTTCTTTTTATTTGAAAATGTTAAAGGTTTGTGGAGAACCAAAAAACATAAAGCTTTTTACGATGAACTAAAACATCAGTTGGCGGATTCGGGATACGTTTTTGCCGAACGTTTAATTAATGCAATAGAATACGGGGTTCCGCAAGATAGAGATAGAATTATTTTGATTGGGCTTAGAAAAAACCTTGTCAAAAATCTGGGCATTTCCCTAGAGGAAAAAAGCCAAATGTTAGCAGAAAGTTTATTTCCTTGGCAAAGTCAGGTATTATATCCCAAATCAGAAATTTTTTCTCATCCTTGGCCTGATAGAACAGCCTTTGCAGATGATTGTTTCGTGCCTTGTCCTGATGGCATTCCCCAAGATTTAACGGTAGAATTTTGGTTCCAAAAAAATGACGTTCTCAACCATCCCAATGCCAAACACTATTTCCAACCCAAAGCCGGCCTTAAGCGGTTTGCTTCCGTTGATGAAGGAGATGATTCAAAAAAATCTTTCAAGCGATTGCACCGATGGCGTTATTCGCCAACCGCTTGTTATGGCAATAATGAAGTTCACTTGCACCCTTACAAACTTCGCCGGCTTTCTGTTGCAGAAACACTGGCTATTCAGTCACTGCCAAAAGATTTTGCACTGCCAGCAAAGATGACGTTGACTAATATGTTTAAAACTGTTGGCAATGGAGTTCCTTATTTGGCTGCACAAGGTATTGCCAAAACAATTTTACAGTTTTTACAGACAAAATAACTAGATAAATAAGCGCAAAAGTATCTCAGAAACCCGGTTTATTGCTAGATTTGTCGTGACTAATCCCAAAACTCGTAGAAGCCGGGTTTCTAGACCCCTGTAACAGTTAATTGTTGCGCCTCACACACGCTAGAGATTGGTGAACGCCGTTGTTTAAATGAACTCATAAAAAGAAATATTCACAAATGGTTTAGACTTGTTATATAATAGTTGGTTAAGGTTGAAAACCTATATTTTTTATTGCCTGCAATTCGCCATGACCGTTAAACCCCGCCGCTATCACATCACTACTTTCGGATGCCAGATGAATAAAGCCGACTCGGAACGGATGGCCGGCATTCTGGAAAATATGGGCTTTGAGTTCTCGGAAGACCCGAACGAAGCTAGCTTGATTCTCTACAATACTTGCACAATTCGCGATAATGCCGAACAAAGAGTTTATTCTAACCTCGGAAGGCAAGCTCATCGCAAACGCCAAGAACCGGGTTTAACTTTAATTGTAGCTGGATGCGTGGCGCAACAGGAAGGTGAAGCGCTGCTGCGGAGAGTGCCGGAATTAGACTTAGTAATGGGGCCGCAACACGCTAACCGACTTGAAGATTTGCTGGAACAAGTTTTTGAGGGCAATCAAGTTGTGGCGACTGAAGCTGTTGAGATTATGGAGGATATTACTAAGCCGCGCCGCGACAGCAAGGTGACTGCTTGGGTGAATGTAATTTACGGCTGCAATGAACGCTGCACTTATTGTGTTGTGCCGAATGTTCGCGGGGTTGAACAGTCGCGAATGCCGGAGGCAATTCGGGCGGAAATGGAAGATTTGGGCCGTCAAGGTTACAAAGAAGTAACTTTGTTGGGGCAGAATATTGATGCTTACGGACGCGATTTGCCGGGAACAAAATCGGACGGCAGCAACCAGCATACTTTGACGGATTTGCTTTATTTTGTTCAGGATGTGCCGGGAGTCGATCGCCTCAGATTTGCTACTAGCCACCCGCGCTATTTTACGGAAAGATTGATTAAGGCTTGTGCGGAATTACCGCAGGTGTGCGAACATTTTCACATTCCTTTTCAGTCGGGAGATAATGATATTTTAAAAGCGATGTCGCGCGGCTATACTCAGGAAAAATATCGCCGGATTATTGATACAATTCGCCGTTATATGCCGGATGCTTCGATTACTGCCGATGCGATTGTCGGTTTTCCTGGGGAGACTGAAGCCCAGTTTGAGAAGACTTTGAAGTTGATCGAAGACGTTGGTTTCGATTTGGTGAATACTGCGGCTTATTCGCCTCGCCCTGGGACGCCGGCGGCTTTGTGGGAAAATCAGTTGACTGAGGAGGTGAAAGCCGATCGCCTGCAACGAATCAATCATGTAGTCACAACAACGGCGATGGAACGATCGCAGCGCTATTTCGGACGCACTGAAGAGGTTTTGGTGGAAGTCCAGAATCTTAAAGATTCAACTCAGGTGATGGGACGCACTCGCGGCAATCGCCTCACATTTTTTAAGGGCGATATTGCTGAATTGGCGGGTAAAATAGTGCGGGTTAAAATTACAGATATTCGCGCTTTTAGTTTGACCGGAGAAATGCTGTAAGCTGTTGGGACATTTAAATTGTATGTCAAGAAATAATCAAACTATGACTGGGCAGTTTATTTGAGACCGCCCGCAATATACAATTTAAGTTCGCAACAGCTTGTGCTCAATTCTTAGTTTCTGCCGCATACTTCCTGTGATAGCTGCGCTAACTGCGTGTATATTTGTCAAAAAGTACCGGGAGTATTGAAAAATGACAAAGATGCGGATCGGGCTATTGTTCGGGGGGCGATCGGGCGAACACGAAGTCTCAATTAGTTCAGCGCGGGCGATCGCCCGCGCCCTCGCTGCTGACGAAAATGCCTCTAAATACGAAGTTCTGCCCTTTTACATCCAAAAAAACGGCCGCTGGCTGTCGGGAACATTCCCTCAACAAGTCTTAGCCGCCGGAAAACCTCTGGAAATAGAGGAACAACCAGGACAAGATGACTCTCCCGCGCCTAGACAGTTTCCTAATTTTAATGCCGTAGATGTTTGGTTCCCTGTTTTGCACGGGCCAAACGGCGAAGACGGTACGGTGCAAGGGTTGCTGAAATTAATGCAAGTTCCTTTTGTCGGTTCCGGGGTTTTAGGTTCGGCGCTGGGAATGGATAAAATTGCCATGAAAATGGCTTTTGCTCAGGCTGGTTTGCCACAGGTAAAATACATCGCTGTCAACCGTTCAGAAATCTGGTCTAATCCTTGCATTTTCCCCAAACTGTGCGACAAAATTGAAGCTGATTTGGGCTATCCTTGCTTTGTAAAACCCGCTAATTTGGGTTCGTCTGTGGGAATTTCTAAAGCTCGCTCGCGCGCTGAATTAGAAGCAGCTCTCGACAGCGCCGCCAGCTACGACAGGCGGATAATTGTCGAAGCAGGTGTGGTTGCTAGAGAATTAGAATGTGCAGTTTTGGGTAATGATAACCCCCAAGCTTCAACCGTGGGAGAAATTACTTTTCAAAGCGATTTCTACGACTACGAAACTAAATATACCCAGGGACAAGCCGACTGCTCAATCCCGGCAAAAGTCAGCGCTGCGATCGTCTCGCAAATCCAAGAAATGGCAGTGCAAGCATTTTTGGCTATAGACGCGGCAGGTTTAGCGCGAGTAGACTTTTTCTACATTGAATCAACCGGAGAAGTTTTGATTAACGAAATCAACACTTTTCCTGGCTTTACAGCTACCAGTATGTATCCGCAAATGTGGGCAGCGGACGGTATTTCTTTCCCTGAATTAGTAGATCGTTTAATTCAATTAGCTCTTGAACGGCACGGGGAAAAAGGTTGAATCGTGCGCTGCAAACTGCTGCCTTGCCAACAGCAACAAATATTTTTTTCGCAGGTGATATATCCATACCATCGGAAACGATATAACATGGTTGTGGCAGGCACTGCCTGCCCGCAACCCCATTTCCGCTGCGGGTCGAGCAACTGGGAATTTTCAGCGGTCGGGTATAAATAAATGTAACATAAAATGGTTAACGGAGAAGGGCGAATAGCAGTGTCAATCTCACATCTTGCATCTCAAAATTTAACTCGGTTAACTTAGATGAGACGTTTCACTCAACTGCCGCATTGGTGGACTTACGGACTGGTATTTCCCCTAGCGGTACTCAACTGCTGGTTAGCCCTCCTAGTCTTTGAATATTTTCGCGCCCTGATTACAGTTTTGGTAGTGGCTACAGTGCTGTCTTTTTTGCTAGATTATCCAGTGCGCTTTCTGCACAGATACGGCTTGAAGCGCGATCGAGCTGTTTTGTCGGTATTGTTTTTGACTTTACTGCTATTGGTGGTTTTAGGTGTAACTCTGGCGCCAATTCTGCTAAACCAAATCACTGAACTCGCCACCCGACTGCCGACTTGGATAGTTTCTGGCACAGAACAGATTGAAGCATTCCACAATTGGGCCGAAAATCGCAATCTCCGCATTGATGTCAGCGGCTTGACTACCCAATTGAGCGATCGACTTTCATCTCAATTGCAGTCTCTCACTGGCGAAATTCTCAAATTTGGCTTAGGTGCTGCCGACAGCCTGTTGAATTTCCTCCTCACAATAGTCGTAACATTCTACTTGCTCTTGCACGGCGATCGCGTATGGGAAGGATTGTTTAAATGGTTTCCTTCCAAGCTAAGCCTTCAATTGCGAGAGTTGCTGGCGCGAAGCTTCCACAACTACTTCGTCGGGCAAGCAACTTTGGCAGGTTTGATGGGACTGTCTATCACTGTTGCTTTTTTAATTTTGCGAGTTCCCTTCGGACTTCTGTTCGGTTTGGGTGTGGGTGTAATGACTATGATTCCCTTCGGGGCACCTTTCAGTATTTGCATTGTCAGTTTGCTGATCACATTAAACAATTTTTGGCTCGGCGTTACAGTTTTAGCTGTCGCTACAGTAATTGAACAAATAATTGAAAGTGGGGTTGCTCCTCGGTTATTAGGCGGTTTTATCGGTCTCAATCCTGTGTGGATTTTAGTGGCGCTGCTGGTGGGAGTTAAGGTGGCGGGAGTCGCAGGTTTGTTAGTGGCTGTGCCGATGGCTGGTTTTATTAAGAATACTGTTGATGTTTTGGAGAGTTCGAGGAACAAGTCGAGGGAAATCGATTCGGTTAGTTCCATTGAACATATGGAGCAATAAAATTCCTCCCTAGGTTCAAATTTTAGATTAGAAGAGAGTTTTTGCAGGCTATTTTGACTGAGGCTTAGTTGGTACTTTAGCTTGAGACTTTAAAGTTTTTTCACTTCCTGCTTTAGGGTGAGGCTTTGCGGTGCTTTAGCTGCTAGCCTTTCTGGATACAGGCGGGGTCAAAAACCCCGTTTCTAGGTTAAGGTCGATCGCTCACAACAAAGATTTTGCTTAGAAACCAGGTTTTTTTAAGTGCAGGATAGTTGTTGACTTCGGATATAAATCCTGTGAAAAATTTGCGGGAAATACGGAATATGCGAGCCGGCTAGCGTAGTTTGTATTATCGCACTCAGACACCAATTCGCCAGTGCAGACCCAGTTCGATGGCACTCAAAAGCTCGATTTCACAAATAATTTGCCTGCGACTGTCCGGTTTCTACCCCAGCTTGTAGGGTAAACCCCACCAGTCAAGCAGAGATCATCAATGCTTGAATTAAAATTAAACAACCTTAAGTTGTAATTAAATTACAGTAGGTGCTAAAAATGCAAAATCCTAATTATAACTCTCGCTCTAACTCCCACCAACTCAATACTATGTCAACCAAAAATATGCCTGCTACCACTGTGCGTTCTCGCCATTTCTCGTTGCCGAAAAAACTGGCTTTTTTATCCCTTGTTTTGCTCGGCTCCACCGCAACGGTTGGGTGCAGCGCCCTAACTTCTCAAGTTCCTGGAAGTTCTAACGCCATCAAAGCTGAACCTTCAACTACAGCGCCAATCTCAGCATTGCCTGCGAATATACTGCCCTCTCAAGACTCTAATTTTGTCACTAAAGTTGTGCAGGAAGTCGGCCCGGCAGTGGTGCGGATCAATTCGTCCCGCACGGTGAGGAATCAAGTTCCAGATGAGATCCCCGAGCAATTCCGCCGCTTCTTCGGCCCGGAATCTCCCATTCAACCGGGAAATCGGGTAGAAAGGGGTTCGGGTTCGGGTTTTGTTTTTGGTTCCGACGGCCGCATTTTGACTAACGCTCACGTTGTTGACGGTGCAGATACGGTGACGGTAAAACTGAAGGATGGCCGCGAATTTGTCGGCAAAGTTTTAGGCGTCGATACAGTTACTGATGTAGCTGTTGTGAAAATTGAAGCTACCAATTTGCCTGTGGTGAGTTTGGGCAAATCTGAAGAATTAGAGCCGGGAGAATGGGCGATCGCGATCGGCAATCCCCTCGGTTTGGACAATACTGTGACTGTGGGCATTATTAGCGCTACAGGCCGTTCTAGCGCCGATGTAGGTGTTCCTGACAAGCGCGTCAGCTTTATTCAAACCGATGCTGCGATTAATCCCGGCAATTCCGGTGGTCCGCTGCTGAACCAGCGCGGTCAAGTTATCGGCATGAATACGGCGATTATTCAAGGCGCTCAAGGATTGGGTTTTGCGATTCCGATCGATCGAGCACAACAAATTGCCGACCAATTAGTAACAACAGGAAAAGCCCAACATCCTTATCTCGGCGTTCGGATGTTGAGCATTACTCCCGAAGTCAAGGCAGAATTCAATAAAAATCCCAACACCAAATTGAGGCTGACTGAAGATAAAGGCGTGTTAGTTTTGGGAGTTGCGAAAAATTCTCCGGCGGCACAAGCTGGAGTTCGCCTTGCCGATGTGATCAAGAAAATCAACGGTACAGAAGTAACTGATGCTGGCAGCGTACAGCAAATTGTCGAGAAAAGTACAGTGGGCAGCGATCTGCAGCTTGAATTGAGCCGTGGCGGACAACCTGTTACGGTGGCGGTGAAAGCTGGTGCTTTTCCAGCAGACCAGAACCAGCAGTAGAATTGTTGATTGAAACTTATATCTTGCACCATTGTCAATAATCCTTTTAGGAACAGGCAAGATGCCTGTTCCACAAGAAAATTAATCTCTTGTGGAACGGGCATCTTGCCCGTTCTTGAGAATGGTGCAAGAGGTGAGTTTTAAACGGATTGTGCTGTGAGACGGTTTCAACCTCCGGCGGGATGTGGGGGGTACTCATTGTTACCATAATTTATATGGGTTATTAAGAGGTAGAACAATGGCTAACATTAATCGGAGGCGTACTGAAAATATTAACGGTAATTTTTATGTAGACAGTACCTGTATTGACTGCGATACTTGTCGGTGGATGGCACCTGAAGTATTTGGTCGATCGGGAGAACAGTCTGCGGTTTACCACCAGCCAACTAATGAAACTGAAGAAATGCGATCGCTCGCGGCTCTTTTGTCTTGTCCCACAAGTTCGATCGGGACTGTAGAAAAACCCAAAAGCATCAAACAAGCCCAGCAACTGTTACCCGCACTCGTAGCAGAAAATGTCTATCACTGTGGCTACCACTCAGAGAAATCCTACGCCGCAGCCAGCTATTTAATTGTCCGCCCCGAAGGAAACATTTTAGTTGATTCTCCCCGTTTTGTGCCGCCGCTAGTCAAAAACATAGAAGCAATGGGCGGCATTCGCTATCTGTACTTGACTCACCGCGATGATGTGGCAGATCATCAACAATACCGCGATCATTTTGGGTGCGATCGCATCCTTCATGCGGACGAAATTAACGCGGGTACTCGCAGTGTAGAAATTCAATTGTCTGGTAGCGAACCGCATCAAATCGCAGATGATTTGTTGATTATTTCTGTACCTGGTCACACGAAAGGTCACACAGTTTTGCTTTACAATAACAAGTTTTTGTTCACCGGCGATCATCTTGCTTGGTCGGAAAGTTTGCAGCAGCTAGTTGGCTTTCACGAAGTCTGTTGGTATTCTTGGCCGGAACAAATCAAATCTATGCAGAATTTGGCTAATTACTCGTTTGAATGGGTGTTGCCGGGACACGGCCGCAGGTATAATGCCGATCGACAAACAATGAGCAATCAAATGCAAAAGTGTATTGCTTGGATGCTCGATGCTTAATGCGATCGGGTTCATAACTGCGACTCAGCCAGATTCATTTGACCCCGGTAGCCTGTGAAAATCCGACTGCCATCTTTGAGAATATGAATCTCCATCTGATCGCTGGCCCAAGTGAGTCGATCCTGAAAAGCAGGATTGAAAAGATGGACGCGCTGGTTGCTGGAAGAAACGAGAGAATCGGGTGAGTGGACTGCCAAAGACTGCACGTAGGCACCATCGATTAAAATATCGAGTTGTTCCAGCAACTCCTCAGCACCGGCGGGCCCCTGTTGCGATCGCAATTGTTCTAACGTGAAGCCAGTAAACGACATGACATTTAATCCTGCTGCTTTGACTTGGCGTGCCAAATCTGCCAAGGCTGGAGCTTGCCAGAAGGGTTCTCCGCCCGAAAAGGTGACACCCTGGTTGCGAGGGTGACTGAGAATCTGCTGGGCAAGGGCATCAACGCTGATTAGTCGATCGATCTCAAAGGACCAGGAAGCCGGATTAAAGCAGCCTGGACACTCCCGCAGGCATCCTTGCACCCAGATCACGGCTCGACAACCCGGCCCATTCACTTCCGACTCGTCTACATATCCCATGATATTGAGATAGCCAGGGGGAATGTCTAAAAGCTGAAAATAGGGGTTTGTTTTTTGAGGTTTCATCGGTTCTCTGCCTCTGGTTTTAATAATGGGTAACGCACTGGAATTCCTATGACACGTTCAATGCGATCGCCAAACACCTGTAGCACTTCAGGATGGACTTGCTTGATTTGCCTTGTCGGATATAAACAGGCATTGGGCGGATCGTTCCCTCGTGCTTCTAGCTGATGCGTCAGGGGGCAAAGTCGCGTCGGCGTGTTGAGTTGGATTTCGTCGGGCAGTAATGCTTGCATCCGGCGGATGTACTCTGCCCGATCCTGTTCGTTCCACTCGGTGAGTAGCATCGTCTGAATTGCCAGGTGTCCTGAATAGAGTTGGCGAAATTGGAGGAGACCGGCCCAAATGTCCAGGAGGTTGATGGTTGGCATGGGGCGATTGATGCGACAGAATGATTCAGCAGCAATGGCATCAACTTTGACAGCTACCCAATCGGCGATCGCCAGTTCGTCACACACCGCGCGATCGGCCAGCAAACTGCCGTTGGTCAATACCCCAACGGGCTTCCTAGTTATCTCCTTCGCCATAACCAGAATTTCGCCTAAATTCAGCGCCAGAGTCGGCTCACCGCTACCGCTGAGGGTGATGGTGTTCACATCGCCGACAGGGAACGATTGCAAATCCTGTTGAATTTTCTGAGTCGGGACAAAAATTTGGCGGTTGCAACTCTGGTGCTCAATCTCACCTAACTGGCAATACACACAGTTAAATGAGCAAGTAGAATCTGGGCTGATCGGATCGATCCCTAGCGATCGCCCAAAGCGCCAGGATTGCACTGGGCCGTAAACAGAAGTGAAGGGTTTAGTGACAGTAGACATGGCTTCATGTCGATCTCCTATTTTATGAAGGTGTAACATTTTGAGCCGGTGGCATCACCACTTTTCGGGCCAGACCCAATTTCTTTAACAGCCAAATTGCCCACCAGGTAGGATCGTACTCCCACCAGCGCCAGCCTGCTTTGGCAACGTTAGGATGGGCGTGATGGTTATTGTGCCAACCTTCGCCATAGGTGATAATAGCCGCCCACCAAAGATTGCGGGAGTTGTCGTTTGTGTTAAAGGTACGGTATCCCCACAGGTGAGTGACCGAGTTAATAAACCAAGTGCTATGCCAGAGTAAAACAGCTCGGACAAACATACCCCAGATGACAAATGACCATCCCCCCAGTGCATACAGCAGTAGCCCCAAGGGGATTTGCAGCAGCAAAAAGTTTCGATTCAGCCAGCAATAAAATCGATCGCGTGTCAGATCGGGGGCAAACCGCTGGTACTGTTCATAATCGAAGAATTCTGAATGCGGGTAGAAAATCCAAAGCATATGGCTCCACCAGAACCCCCGACGGGCTGAGTAAGGATCTTTATCGATATCCTCGGTATAGGCGTGGTGTAGCCTATGACCCGCCACCCAGAAAATAGGTCCTCCTTGTAGAGCAAAGGTACCGATCAGGGCGATCGCATATTCCAGCCATTTAGGCACCTGAAAACTGCGATGGGTCAATAGGCGGTGATAGCCCAAACAAATGCCAATACTGCCAAATAACCAGTGCAAAAAGACGGTCATCCCCAAGGCAGACCAGGAGAAGCACCAGGGGGCTAAGAGGGCGAGGGCATGAACAGTCGTGAAAAAGAAGACCGCAGTCCAATCCAGCGGAGTTGGAGTCGGAGTTGTTGGCAACAGTTTAGCGGTCATTAATTACCTCACAAAACAACAAATTACGCAGATGGGTACATCCATCGCCAGCAAGACTGGAAATAAACATTTAGAAAAACTCAACCTCGATCGATTCCAGCAAGACTAAGCCTGTTCGTTTGTGGCTTCACTTGCTACTTCGATCCCAAGCTGCGATCGCTGAAAGCGCGCCTTTGGCGATCGCAACGCCACCCGCAGCGCCACCCACGTCTGTTCGTCGGTTTCAATCAGATTTGTTTCGATATCATTCATGGCTAAACCCACCAGGGTTTTTGTCCCGTGCGGGGATCGGTTTCTTTCCACGGAGAAATCCAAATCGCCTCTTCTGCGACAGCCACGCGGACGAGTTTAAGGGGAAGAGGTGCTGGGCCGCGTACTACTGTGCCCTCTGGGTCATAGCGAGAACCGTGACAGGGACATTGAAATTGATTGTCATTGGGATTCCAAGGGAAGGTACAGCCCAAGTGGGTGCAGTTATCGACAATCCCCCAAGGATGGAGCGTACCATCTTCTCTGACAGTGAGGTAGGTAGGTTCCCCAGCCAATCCGGCAACTAAGGCGCGAGTTCCAGGGGGTGCTGCTAAAATC
>NZ_JAUBQU010000102.1:0-22001 GCF_036701435.1 Microcoleus sp. Pol12A5 | reverse complement strand
CCCCTAGCTGTGCGAGCATTAGCTGTAATATCACTATTCTCTCGCGGTAAAGCTACCAAAATATCGCTATTAATTCTGATATTACCGCCCTCAGAAATACCTGCATCCGTGGTGATTCTACTGCCGCGCCGCAACTGAATGTCTTGCGCTTGCAGGTTAATATTAGCCCCTGTGCCAGAGACAGTCGTGCCATCAATTATGCTTTTATTATCCAGGGCAACTGAGTTAGCTACAACGTTAATATTGCCAGCCCTACCTGTGCCTGAAGATTGAACGTTAACCACTGCACTGTCCCGAAGAATCAATTGATTAGCGTTCAAATTCAACGAGCCTGCATTGCCGCTAGCAGTGGAATTTACAGCATTAAACGCCCTACCAGACGAGGCTTCAATTCCACTCCTCAACCCACTGTTACTCCCAATACCTTGCACTGCTAGGCGATCGGCATTAATTGTAATATCTCCTGCATCTGCTATACCCAAAGAAGCCGCAGAAATAACGCCGCCATTCTGCACAGTTAGTTTAGGTGTTGACAGGCGGATATCTCCACCTCTACCAGAACTTGCAGTTTGAGTAACAAAAGAACTTGCTACATAGCCCGCATTCCCCAAAAATCTTGACTCGCCGCTCACTTCTACAGACTCGGAGGCTCTCACAGTTAAATTTCCTCCGGTCCCCCCTGTTGTAGAAAACACGGCTTCGCCAAAAATTGCACCCGTAGTTAAACTAATTGTGGCTCCATTAGAAACACTCAACCGCTTAGTGTCGATCGTAATATCCCCACCTTTTCCATTCCCATCAAAAGTATTCGTGCCGAGCCGAGTTTGCCCTAGGCCTACAGGAAGACTACCCGATAATTCCACCGATTCACTCGCTTTAATCGCGATATTCCCCGATGCTCCATCACTAAGGCTGAAGCTGGCAAACGCACCGCCATCGCGCAGTATTAACCGTTGCGCTTCAACAGAGATGTTTCCGCCTTGACCAGTGCTTTCGTTCGTTGTTCCGTTATAGAGCGTTGAACTCACGAGTTCGACGGTTTTGGCGCGGATAGCCAGATTTCCGCCATTCCCAGCACCAAAGGTGGGGGCACCGCCCACTACCCCATTGCTCATCAACAGCCGTCCGGCTTCAATGTTAATATCTCCGGCTGCTCCACTGCCAATAGCGCTAGTGAACAGAACGATTTGCGAAATAAAGGGGTTGCCTGTTCCAGATGTCTGAAAATTTTCTGTAAGCTGCTGATAGCCCTCAATTCCCAACCCGATCATTTCTACTGAGTCAGTAGCGCGGATGTTGATATCGCTTCCTCTCCCCTCTCCCAGTGTGGAGGCGAAAATTTGCGACCCCCCCTCTACTCGGAAGTTTTGCGAATTGATGTCAATGCCTCTACCATCAATATTTCCCAGTGTCAGTCCATAAATTCCTGAACCGTTAAGATTAATATTTTCTCCTCGAATATCGACTTTGCCACCTCCTAATCCGCTGGTATTTATAAATGCACCGTTCATTTCAATATTGCCGAAGTTCTGAATATTTTGATAGTTTAAATTCAGACCTAAAGCTGTTGGTTCAAATTGCACTACACCTGGACTCTTGACACTACCTAGAAGAATTTGTCCGGTATAAGCAGTTAGATTTCCTCCTTGCAGTTGAATGTCACCGCCAATTAATGCTAAAGTTTGACCGGGGTCTACGGCCAAACC
Organism: Microcoleus sp. Pol12A5; assembly: GCF_036701435.1. NCBI lineage: Bacteria > Bacillati > Cyanobacteriota > Cyanophyceae > Oscillatoriales > Microcoleaceae > Microcoleus > Microcoleus sp. Pol12A5. The sequence goes on along the minus strand of NZ_JAUBQU010000102.1, from coordinate 20,295 downwards.
TAGTTTTTCAAAAGCAGGAATTTCTATGGGTAGTGGCGGTAAGGCTGATGTAGGAGCCTTTGTTTGGGAAGAGTTGACAATTGTGCCGGGATTGTCTCTAAATCTTAAACCTACAGGAATATTAATAGCTAACAATGGCACTGCATTAGAATTAGCTGCACTAAATTCAAACCCATTATCAAAGAGAATTCCGGTACCTGTTGAACCGACAAACGAGCCGCGCAAATCTAACCGAGCGTTGGAGCCGAAAACAATTCCTTTGGGATTAATTAAAAATAAGTTGGCATTTCCTTGGACTCCCAAGACACCTAAAATATTTGAGGGGTTGCCACCCGTAACGCGGGTAAAAATATTCGCAATTCCGCTGGGATTGGCAAAATAGGCTCCCCGCCCTTCACGGATGTTAAATTCGCGCAAGCTGTGAAAGAGGTTAACGCCGCGAGTTGCCCCGCCTTCTATTCTGTCCGAGGGTAAGTTATTAATCGTGTCGGGAACTGTCCGCGAACTTTCTGCACCCAAGCTATTATCGGGGATGATTTGGGCGATCGCAGGGCCAGGAAACAGCAGTAAAAATGCAAAAAATAGGGCGGAAGATTGGCGGGGCATCTTTTAATTCCTGTTAATTTAGTATGAGGGAAATAGCGACGGTTTAGCTAAAACCTGAAGAGTACCTATTGAGGTACGCAAACACCCGTAGGTTTCGGACTGCGAAGAGATGCACCACCACCAGAATTATAGGCTACCAGCGTCACTTGTCCTCGATCGTCCATTACCCAACCTTGAGCGGGAATAATTTCTCTTGGTCGAATTTCGAGGGATGGTATGAGGCCTTCTATTTGCTGACTTCCACCTACCGCTGGTTCAACCCAAGGCAACGGCGATAGAGGGCTGCTGAGAACATCATTAGGACTGAGTGGCACTCCTCCTTTCCCAGTAGCTGTAAACTCGCTCTCGGCCCCTCGGATGCAGGGATTTGCTGCAATTAACGCAGCCGGATTCACCACATTTTGCGGCAGTTCCACTAAACCTTGAGCGGGATTTACCCCTGAAGAACTAAATGTAACAGTACCTTGCAAATCCGGGCCACTACTTTGGGAAATCGCGGCGATGTCGCTGGTAGGAATTAAAGATGTCGGACTTACTTGCAACGCTGCAAATTCAGCATCTGTTAATCCCAAACTCGCTCGAACCTGTTCGCGAGTGACTGATGTAAACCCGAAAACATTGGGGACATTAATATTAACGCGACCACCTTGAGCCGATCGCGCATTAGCAGTAATATCGCTATTTTCCTTGGGTAAAGCCACCAGAATATCGCTTTTAAGGTTGATATTGCCACCCTCAGAAATACTTGCATCAGTTGTAATTCTGCTCCCTCGGCGCAACTGGATATCTCGTGCTTCAAGGTTAATATTTGCTCCGGCGCCGGATGCCGTCCTACCGTCAATGCTGCTTTGATTGTCAAGGGAAATTGAATCTGCTTTCACGTTAATATTACCAGCCCGTCCCGATCCCAAAGCTTGCAGATTGAGTGTTCCTTCATTGCGAAGAATCAATTCCCCGACATTGAGATTCAACGAACCTCCGTTAGCCGTAGCATTGGGATCTATAATGTCAGAGGCAATCCCAACGGAAGTCTGAATTTGACTGTTAAATTCACCTTGACCCCCATTCCCAATAACTTCTACACGACCCGCATCAATTGTGATACTTCCTGCATCTCCTTTGCCTAAAGATGCAGTACTAATAACTCCTCCATCCCGGAGAGTCAGTACAGGTGTAGAAATGTTGATACTCCCTCCCCGATTAGCAGTATTGGCATCAGCGCAGATGAAACTGGGATTCCGACTGCCGTTTGCCAAAACTCCAGAAAAACCCTCGACTGTTACTGACTCAGTGGCCCTAACTGTCAAATTACCTCCGGGCCCCCCAGTTGTATTTAACGGTTGGTTGCCCACAACGGCTCCGCTAGATAAACTAATCCCGCCTCCTTCAGAGATAATCAACCGCTTCGTGTCGATATTAATGTCCCCGGCTTGCCCATTCACACCGCTCGCAGTTGACCCAATTAAACTTGCTACGGGACTGCCCGTGGGAGTCCGAAGCACTTCTACTGATTCCGAAGCTTTAATGTTGATATTCCCCGCTCCTCCTTCACCGCGGGTGAGGCTGATCAGAGCAGCACCATCGCTCACGGTTAAACGTTCTCCCTCAAAGGTGATATTTCCTCCCCTACCCGTACTTCCCAAAAGTGGGCCACTGTGGATTGCAGAAGCGACCATATCTAAAACCCCGGCACGGATGGTAATATTTCCGGCGTTGCCATCACCTAACGTGGTGGTAGTCAATGCGCTTCCATTGTCTATCAACAGTTTTCCCGTATCAATCGTGATGTTTCCGGCGGCTCCCATGCTATTAGTGCCAGTTATCAGCAGAAGTTGTGGGTCAAAAGGGTCGAAAGAGCCAGATACCGTATAATTACCACCAAACACTCTATAGTTATCTAATCCAATTCCGAGCGTTTCAACTGAGTCGGTAGCGCGGATGTTGATAGCGCCTCCGGCACCACTTCCTGCTGTCAGCGTGGAGATTTGCGCTCCACCTTGGGCCCGAAACTGTTGAGCGTTAATATCGATACCCCTACCATCGATATTTCCCAAAGTCAGTGCATAAATTCGCCCACCGTTGAGGTTGACATTTCCACCTCGAATATCGACTTTGCCGCCACCGATTCCACTGGTATCGATCAGTGAGCCGTTGGTTATTTCAATATTACCCAAGTTGGAAATCTTGTCATAGTTTAAACTTAATCCAAATGGCGTTGAGTCCAATCCAACCATACCCGGACTAGCGACGCTACCCAGCAAAATTTGTCCGGTTGATGCAGTGAGTGTTCCCTGATTTAATTCAATATCTCCCCCCACTAGGGTGAGAGTTTTTCCGGGTCCAACTGTTAAGCCCGTATTATTGAAAATCTGCGGGATGCCAGCGGGTAATTCGGGTAAGTTTAAGGCTGCTGCTGAAGAGTTAATGATTTTACCCGGATTTTCTCGAAAATTTAAACCGATCGGTATATTGACATTTAACAGCGGTACTAATTGGGGATTGCTGCTGCTGAACTGATAGCCATTATTAAAAACTACGCTATCTGCTGAACTTGCTAAAAATGAACCGCGCAAATCTAACCTCGCATTGGGACCGAAAACAATCCCTTTGGGGTTAATTAAGAATAAGTTACTGTTTCCCAAAACTCCCAGAGTTCCTAAAATATTAGAAGGATTCCCACCAGTAACGCGGGTAAAAATATTCGCAATCCCGTTAGGATTGGCAAAATAGGCTCCCCGCCCTTGACGGATGTTAAATTCACGCAAGCTGTGAAAGAGGTTAACGCCACGAGTTGCACCGCCAGTGATTCTATCAGAGGGTAAGTTGTTGATAGTATCGGGAACTGTCCGCGAACTTTCTGCACCCAAGCTGTTGTCAGGGATGATTTGGGCGATCGCAGGGAAAGGACACAGCAGTAAAAATGCAAAAAATAGGGCGGAAGATTGGCGGGACATCTTTGAAGTCTGGTTCATTTAATTTTAGGAAAATAGCGAGGGGTTAGCTAAAACCTAAAGAGTATCTATCGAGGTACGCAAACACCAGTAGGTTTCGGACTGCGAAGAGATGCACCACCACCAGAATTATAGGCTACCAGCCTGACTTGTCCTCGATCGTCCATTACCCAACCTTGAGCGGGAATAATTTCTGTTGGCCGAACTTCTATGGAGGCTAGGGGGTCTTCTACTTGCTGACTTCCACCTACCGGTGGTTCCATCCACGGAAACGGTTCTTCTGCGCTGCTGAGAACATCGTGAGGACTCGGTGGCAATCCCCCCCGCCCAGTCACAATAAACTCGTTCTCGGCCCCTTGGATGCAGGGATTTGTCGCAATTAACGCAGCCGGATTGACCACATTTTGTGGTAGTTCCACTAAACCTTGAACGGGATTGACTCCAACAGAACTAAATGTTACCGCCCCTTGCAAAGCCGGGCCGCCCCTTTGGGAAATCGCGGCGATGTCGCTGCTTGGAAGCAGAGATGTAGGACTTACTTGCAACGCTGCAAATTCGCCGTCACTGAGTCGCAACCTGCTTCTGACTTGTTCGCGACTCGCTGCTTTAAAACCAAAGACATTGGGGACATTGATATTGACGCGGCCGCCGCCTGCTGTGCGGGCGTTGGCTGTGATGTCGCTGTTTTCTTGGGGGAGGGCGACAAGAATATCACTGTTGATGTTGATATTACCGCCGTCAGAAGTGCCTGCATCGGTGGTAATTCGGCTGTTGCGGCGCAATTGGATATCTCGCGCTTGCAGGTTAATATTTGCTCCTGTACCGGATACAGTCGTGCCGTCAATCATCGCTTTGTTATCAAGAGCGATCGAATTGGCGACAACATTGATATTACCAGCGCGTCCGGTTCCTGTAGCCTGCACAGTCACTGTAGCTCCATCTCTGACAATTAGTCGATCGGCATTCAGATTCAACGAACCGGCATTTGCCGTAGCATTAGCATTAGTACCAAATATTTTGCCCACCGAAGCATCAATTGTACTGACAAACAGACCGTTATTTCCGCTGCCGCTGACCTCAATGCGATCGGCATTAACAGTAATATTCCCCCCATCTCCCACCCCCAAAGAGCTCGTAGAAACTACCGCCCCATCCCGCACGGTTAGGCTTGGCGTATCAATGCGAATCTCCCCGCCCGGACTAGAGCTCAAAGTTCCAGAACTCAGCGCACTAGCACTCTGAATTCCGCTGCTCAAAAGTTGAGAAATACCTGAAATTTCTACTGATTCAGTAGCCGTAACTGTTAAATTTCCAGCAGGCCCCCCATCTCTTGAAAACAAAAACCTGCCCACTAAAACACCCGTTCCTACTGTAAACGCAGAACCCCCAGAGAGAGTCAACCGCTTAGTATGGACGTTAATATTCCCTGCCCTGCCGTTGGAGCCGATACTCAACGTGCTGATTCCGGTTGACACAACTGTTGTCGGGCCGCTGTTAGACAATTCTACTGATTCAGCAGCATTAATGTTGATATTCCCCGATGGACCGCTGCTGTAGCTCGTCGTACCGAGAATAGAACCGTCGCGCATAATTAATCTCGCAACATCAACACTAATGCTTCCTCCCGCACCTGTACTTTCTTTAGCTGTCCCGTTGTTAATTCCAGAACCCACCATCTCAAAAGTATTGGCGCGAATGATTAAATTGCCGCCATTTCCACCACCAAAAGCGATGCCGCTACCTACTACCCCATTGTTGAAGAGCAGGCGGCCGGTGTCGATCGTAATATTCCCCCCCAAACCAGCGCCAGCACTAGCATTAAACAGCACAAATAGCGGGTCAAACGGGTCTGTAGTTCCCGATACCAAATATTTAATTGCAACCTGTTGATAGCCCTCAACTCCCAGCCCGCTCATTTCTACTGAATCAGCAGCGCGGAAGTTGATATTACCTCCTGCACCATCTCCTAGAGTCAAAGTAGAAAATTGCGTGCCATTTTCCACCCGCAACTTTTGAGCGCTGATATCGATACCTCTACCATCAATATTTCCCAGTGTCAGCGCATAAATTCGCGCACCGCTAAGGGCGACATTTCCACCTTTTAACTCTATGCGGCCGCCACCAATTCCGCTGGTGTTAATAAGCGATCCATCGGATATCTGAATATTGCCGAAATTTTGAATATTGTCATAATTTAAAGTTAAATTTCCCTTTTCCCCCGCTGTCAGTGCAAAATTAACTAAACCGGGACTAGCTGCGCTACCGACTAAAATTTTTCCGCCGCTGGCGGTTAAATTACCGCCTTGGAGTTGGATGTCACCGCCAATCAGTGCTAAAGTTTGACCGGGTTCTACTGCTAAACCAACTCGATCGCTAATTGGGATGGGCACAGCAGAGGCTGGGAGATTTACCTTTCCTACAGCCGCCGATTTATTGACAATTGCACCGGGATTGTCTCTAAATCTTAAACCAACGGGAATATTAACTGTTAACAGCGGGGATGTTTGCGGGTTGGTGCTGCTGAATTCAAAGCCGTTATTAAACACAATACTGTCAGCGGTTGAACCCATAAACGAACCCCGCAAATCTAACCGCGCATTCGGCCCGAATATAATTCCTTTCGGATTAATTAAAAATAAGTTACTCTTGCCTAAAACTCCCAGAGTTCCTAAAATATTAGAAGGGTTGCCGCCCGTAACGCGGGTGAAAATGTTGGCAATTCCGCTGGGATTTTCAAAATAAGCTCCCCGCCCTTCACGGATGTTAAATTCGCGCAAGCTGTGAAAGAGGTTAACGCCGCGAGTTGCGCCGCCAGTGATTCTATCTGAGGGTAAGTTATTGATAGTATCGGGAACTGTCCGCGAACTTTCCGGGCCCAGGGTATTATCGGGAATAATTTGGGCGAAGGTTTTCGAGGGAAATAGCAACAGGAAAGCAAACAGTAGGGAGTAACTTACGGGCGGGCATGATGCCCACACCACAGTCCAATCTAGTTTTTTTGGAACAGGCATCTTGCCTGTTTTTGAGAAGGGTGAAAATAGTAAAGAGTAATGGAAGGGAGGCATAAAAACACTCTTTCCAGGATAAATTTTCTCCGTGTAATCTCATCTCGTTTCTCTAAATGTTTTGAATTTGGCTGCTGAGTACAAGTTGCTCGACTGTGATTTCTAGTTCGGGAAAAATTTTAGAGATAATGCGCTCATTACCTGTAAAACTTTGAACTACATAATTGCCATTTTCCAAATTGTAAACGAAAACTGTGGGAATTTTGGGGTTTCCTAGATAAGCCCTAGAAGCGATCGCTAAATAGTCCACAATCCAATACTCACAAATGCCGAGGCGTTGATACTCATCTAGTTTATCCACATAGTCGTCTTCCCAGTTAGTTGAGGTAACTTCTACTGCTAATTGGATAGGTTCAGTAAGGGCTCCGTAGCCGCGTACATTGCTGTTCCATACTGATGCCTTAACCACGCCAACATCAGGATTTCTGCCTTGTTCTTGTCCTGAAGCTGTTACAGTTCTGAAAACTATATCTTTGTCAACGATATAGTCAAGCCCCAAGCGCCTGATTTCATCGTTAAAGCCAAATACTAGAAATCGTGCCACATTTTTATGAGATCTGGTTGCTTCCACTTTGACAATCTCTCCATTTACAAGTTCGTAGATGCCCGATCCGTCGGGGTACTTTTCTAGAAACTCTGCAAATGTTAGTTTAGTTTTTGTCTGAACCATAAGACAAGCCCTCTTTTGTTAACTAAGTTATACAATTTTAGATTTTATATTTTATATCTAATCCGCACTTCATCGGAATTATTCATCTCTTTTCCCTTCCTCTGTATCCTCTGCGTTCTCTGCGGTTTAATCATTCCGAGCTAACCGCAATTGATATTAGATTGAAGTATAGCCGGGAATTAGCTAAACTATATTTAGTTCTCCTAGCGGGGGAATTTCGCTAGGAGACAGGGGTTTCAACCACAGACAGAATTAGCTAGAAAGCAAAGTAATTAATCCGAAAGTATAAGCCATTTTCCTGCAAAGTTCGATCGCCCGATCGAGCATTTATCAAAGGAATGCCGTAGTCTAAACGCACATTCAACCGATCGCCCATCTGCCAAACCAGCCCCAAACCCGCACCCAGAAGTTTATCCGAGTCAGGATTCGGCTTTTCCTCCGACTGGTTCCACCCTAGCCCAAAATCGATAAACGGAGCGACTTGCAACAATCCTTGGACTTGCGGAACACGCCAAACCGGGATTCGCACTTCTGCAGACGCGATCGCACCGCTATCAGTTAACAGCAAATCTTGGCGGTATCCGCGCACGCTTTGAACGCCCCCGATCCCAATTTGTTCGAGGGAAAGCAGGGGGCGATCGGCTAATTGAATGTCAGAACGCACTATCAGTAAGGTTTCTGGCGCTAATAGCCTTACGTACTGGGCTTGTCCGCGCCATGCCAGAAAACTGCTGTCCGGCCCGCTATCGTTCGCAGTAGCGCCGAACAGATTAGTGCCGAGGGAGAATTGCGATCGCACCGCGAACACTTGGCTAGAACTCCGCTGCACGTATTCTTGAAAAAAGCGCACAGCCGAAACCCGGGTTTCGCCGCGCTCGTTTGCTCCCGCCGAAAGGGCAAATCGTTGCCCAGAAAGGAATGTATCGCTTTCTTGCCGCGAAAAACTCAGTCCCAAATCCAAAGTGCGATCGGGCTTTTCGACAATCGGCTGGCGGTAAGTTAACTCGTAAGTCCGCGATTTCCCCTCAATTTCAGCAGCATCAAACGGTTCCTCGATGATGTTGGTGCTGGCAGCACTCGCAGCGAACCCAATCGTGCCGTTGCGCGCGTTGACGGGGACTGTGTAGCTCCCGTTGAATTCATTGCTGCCGTCGGTGTTAGCATAAGATACCTCTAGTCCGTCGCCCAAACCGAGCAAATTTGCTTGATTGATGCGAACACCGCGCCGAAAACTGCCGACGCTGGGCGATCGGTTGTTGTCTGCGAACACTTCACCGTTAAAGCTGTCTGCTTCTTTTACCCGCACTTCTAAACGGCTGTTTTCCGGGCGGCTTCCGGCTTGAAGTTCGGCGGAAATATTGGCAATTAAGGGGTCGAGTTGCAGTAGTTGCAAGGCTTCCAGCAGGCTAGACCGGTTGAGGGGCCGTCTGGTAGCGCGCTCAAGGCGCGATCGCACGTAATTTGAATTTAAGCGCCTGTTTCCAGTAATCGCAATTTCATCTAATCCGCCTTCTACAATCCGAATTTTCACCACACCTCCGTCTCTCGGAAAGCTTTGGTTGGCGAGAATTACAGCGCCAGAATTGATGTATCCTGCAGCTACATATTTTTGAGTGACGGCTGCTTCGGCTGCGATCAGTTCGGCAAAGGTGATTTCGCGCCCCGCAAACTGTTGCGTAACTTCTGCGAGTTCGCGATCGCTAAAAGCTGTGTTGCCCTCAAATTCAAAGCCAGCGACCTTAATTGTACCCGGAATCCCCGGTCTAATTTCGCTTTCAACGGGTGTTGGCTGCGTGGGTTGGAGGGGAGACGGCGCAGGCGGTTGCGGCGGCTCAGGAGCAGGTAATTCGGGCGATCGCGGCAAAATTGGGTTGGGCAGTTGGGCCAGATGCGAGGCTCGATCGATACCCAAATGAATTTTTTGTGGGTCAATATTTTCTTCTAGTTTTTGATTAGAGTTAAAAAGCTCGGTTTCTTGAGTTTTTGTGCTGAAAGTGCGATCGCCAGAATTGGCCGCTTCCGACTCTAAGTTGGGGATTTCTGCTGGTGGGGATAAGGGTTGAGTTGTCGCCAAAGCCGATCGTTCTGACTCAGCGGGTAACTGCGTTTCCTCGTAAGAGGCTGGTAAGCCTTCACGAAGGCCGATCTCGGTGTCGTTAGGGGCTAAAGCTCGATCGCCTCCGCTGCTGACTGCTGCCAAATCCTCAACATTTGAGGTCAAAATTTCAACGGTGCTAGCGGATGTTTTCGCTGGTTTTCCCAGCCAAACTAACCCAAAAATTCCAGCGAGTAAAAATATTTTTTGTGAGCGACAAGCCATAGGATCTAATTATTATCTCGCTTAAGCGGGGGAAAATATTTTCAGGAAGTGAGCACCCTCAAGTAAAAATCAATCTTAACAGCAAAAAAGGAAACAGCCGTCGCAGCTAACAGTTTCGGCGACGCTACAAACCAAAAGGTCGATCGACGGCTGTTGATTTCCCAAGACTTACGCATCAACCGGGTTCTTATCCGAAAAAATATCGTGTAAGTCGATCGTAAACGGTAAAAAAAACCAATTTTTTTGCTTGCAAAACCTATGCTTTCATGCTAATACGGCTACCAGAATAGCCCTGCACGCCAGGGTAAACCCGAAACCGGGTTGTGTCCGAAAAGACGCGCTACAACTGAGATATGGCACCCTTCTCAATAATCTTTTTAGGAACAGGCAAGATGTGAGTTACAGCCCGCAGAGCCACTAAAAAACCCGGTTTCTTTGATTTTGGTGCATCATACCAAATCAGACTTGAATACCCCCTTTATTATTGAGTCCGCGTCTACCCACCTCCTGTGCGTAGACGCCGTTTCAACCGCCAAGCCTGATAAAGGGGGTTTGTAACTTTGAATTATGCAGAGCGGCCCGCACCAGCCGCAGCACCCATTTGAGCCCCGTCAGTCAAGCCCACCAACTTAGCGCTCAACTCCCACATCCGCTCGCCTTTTTCATCATCGCGGGCCTGGGGAGAAACCTTTTGCACAAAAGACTTACCATCTTTTTTCTGGCGGTTCCCCCAACTCCAATAAGCCCCAGATTGCTTGTATTCTGGATCGGCAACCACCATCGCCAGCCTTTCGCCCGCCAACTCCTGCGACACGTAACCCCCGGTGATATTCTTCTGAAACAGCGGGAACAGCTTCTGAAACAAAGGATAGTGGTTGCGGAACAGCGGCGTATCCGCAACGCATCCCGGATACAGCGAAGTGAAAGTAATCCCCGTGGATTCGTGAAAGCGGCGGTGCAATTCCCGCATCGTCAGCACGTTGCAAACTTTGCTATCTTTGTAAGCCTTGACCGGTTCAAACTTCTTGCCGTCAACCATCGAAATCGGGTCTTTGAAACCCGCTTCAAAACCCTCAAACTTGCCCAAATCCGGGCGCGGCGGAATCTTCCCGCCCAACTCGTCTGGATTGTGAGTCACGGTTCCCAAAATCACGATTCTTGCATCCGAATAATAGGAAGGCTTCATATTTTCCATCATCAGGTTGCACAGCAGGAAATGACCCAGGTGATTGGTAGTCATCGTCAACTCGTAACCCTCCGGGCTCCGCAGCGGTTCCTTAATCAAAGGCATATAAATGGCGGCGTTGCACACCAAAGCGTCCAGAGGCCTGCCGCTGGCCTTAAATGCCCGAGCAAACCTACGCACGCTCTCCAAATCGCCCAAGTCAATCTCCATGATGGAGAAACTGCCTTCAGGTATACCCAACTCTCGGGCGGCGTCTCCGGCTTTTCGCACGTCCCGACAGGCCATGACCACGTGCCATCCCTTGTCTGCGAGAGCTTTCGCGCCGTACAAACCGACGCCGGAGGAAGCGCCGGTAATGATAACCGTGGATTTGTGATTTTGTGCCATCTTGTTAAAAGCGCTTCCGCTATTGATTATTTTCAGGCACTCAAACGCTGAGCTAGCAGCTTGGATGTTTTGAAGTACCCTATGGTTATTAGGATATGGGGAAACGTTCTCGATCTCAACTGGGAGCCTCTCACTTTTGCAGTCAAGGTGGAAATTGGAGGCAGGAGACAGAAGCCAGAAGGCAGGAGGCAGGAGGCAGAAGAAGTGTTTTTACCAATAGGAGATGCTCGTTCTCAACGGGCGATGAAAATTAAATATTGCTCCAACTCCCAGTCCTATTTTGATAAATTAACCATAATTTTTTTAGGGCGGGTTCACCATTATCTATGAGGCACATACTCGGTATTTATTGATAAACCCGCCCCAACCAACTCAACTAAGAAATAGCTGCTGGTTCCGGATAGGTAGGGAAATCGATATAACCTTCAGGTCCAAAAGAATACCAGACGCCGACTTCGGCAGGCGGATTGAGCGGCCAACCATTAGTAAAACGCTCTACCAAGTCAGGATTGCTGATAAAATCCCGACCAAAAGCAATTAAATCCGCAACTTGGCTGCTCAGGGCCGTTTCAGCCTGTTCTTGAGTATATCCGCAGTTGCCGATGAGCGGCCCTGTAAACACATCGCGAAACTCTCCTATCATCATCGGCGTTCCCAATTCATGAAAGCCAAATGCTAGACCGTCCACCAAGTGAAGGTAAGCTAAATTATAGGCATTTAACTGCCCTGCAAAATACAGAAAATCTTCGCGATAACTAGGAGAACCCATATCATTATAAACGCCGTTGGGAGAAAGTCTAACTCCCACTTTGTTGGCAGTAAATACTGTGATAATCGCCTCTACAATTTCCTTAAGAAAACGGTATCGATTTTCAACTGTGCCACCATAGGAATCTTTTCTGTGATTGGTTTTGGTTTGCAGGAACGTGTCAATGAGATAGCCGTTTGCAGCGTGAATTTCTACACCGTCAAAACCTGCCATTTTTGCCCGTTCGGCTGCCTTGCGATAATCTTCTACAACCAGGGAGATTTCATCGGTTTCTAGAGCGCGGGGGGTTTCGTAGGGTTGTTTGCCCACAGGGGTATGAATGCCTTCTCCGTTTATTTTTATGGCAGAGGCTGCAACTGGCAATTGATTGTTTTCATGAAAACTGCTGTGGGAAGCTCGTCCGCAGTGCCAAAGCTGCATGAAAATCGGCGTTTCGCGGGCATGAACCGCAGTCACAATTTGTTTCCAAGCTTGGCCTTGCTCGTCTGAATAAATACCGGGCGTATTGAGCCAACCATTAGCTTGAGTAGAAACGACTGTGGCTTCTGTAATGATTAAACCAGCGGAGGCTCGCTGAGTGTAATACTCTGCCATCAATGCGTTGGGCATCCGCGTTTCACCGGCTCTGGCTCTCGTTAGGGGTGCCATGACTACCCGATTTTTTAAGGGTAAATCTCCGATTTTGAAGGGACTGAGTAGGAGTGGAGAAGTTGTTTGATTGGTCATAATTTTGGTATTTTTTCAACTGAATAATCTGGGAAATCACATATAGCAACCGCCCGTGTTAGGATGCAAGGCGCAAGACATCCAAGGGTGGCCAAAATGTAAGCAATCAAACTCATCAAGATGTTTGCGAATTTGACTTTTTAGCCAAGACTCTTCTTTGTTCAATTTTGTTAAACTCTGGAGAGTATGGCGGTAAATATAATAGTCTACACCCTGCTGTTTGAATCAATTCCTGAATCCGACCACTTTTATCAAATGTGAGATTATCCATCACCACTACCTGTGCTGTGACAAGTGTGGGAAGTAAACTTGTTGCTAGCCCAAGAGATGAGTAAGGAGATGGATAGCTGCGAGGTTTCAATCCCTGATAGGGTTTTAGGTTGTTTTCGGCGCACTTTTTGGGTTACGACCAACAAACCAAAAAATGGTTTCAATCCCTGATAGGGTTTTAGGTTGTTTCCGGCAATCAACCAAAACCCTGTTGAAAGCCTTACTTAGGTTTCAATCCCTGATAGGGTTTTAGGTTGTTTCCGGCTTTAAATGTTTGAGGGTAATTGGGTAAATAAATTTTGGTTTCAATCCCTGATAGGGTTTTAGGTTGTTTCCGGCCGTATCGGGATTAAAAACCGACGAACAAGTCGAAGTTTCAATCCCTGATAGGGTTTTAGGTTGTTTCCGGCTCATTCAGTTCAACCCTCAAGTCACTCAACAAATTCTGTAGTTTCAATCCCTGATAGGGTTTTAGGTTGTTTCCGGCACACCAGCAGCAGTCAAAACACCTTTTTTAGCTTGTTTCAATCCCTGATAGGGTTTTAGGTTGTTTCCGGCAAAATGAGCATCGGCTAAAGCTTCATCTGGAGTAAGTTTCAATCCCTGATAGGGTTTTAGGTTGTTTCCGGCATTTGTTTCCGCCCAGCTCGGCCGCTAGTCCAAGAAGTTGTAGTTTCAATCCCTGATAGGGTTTTAGGTTGTTTCCGGCGTTAAGTTAAATATTAAGTACAAGTCGCAGCTTGTTTCAATCCCTGATAGGGTTTTAGGTTGTTTCCGGCGGATGCTTTGCGAGGAAAACATCATATCCACCTGTTTCAATCCCTGATAGGGTTTTAGGTTGTTTCCGGCTTTCCTTTATTTTGCTGGGTTCTAGCGCGGAACTGGGGTTTCAATCCCTGATAGGGTTTTAGGTTGTTTCCGGCATGATGCGCTTCTGGAGTCTAGTAGCCATATAATTTCTAGTTTCAATCCCTGATAGGGTTTTAGGTTGTTTCCGGCTTTAGAAAAACATTTTAGCTTTTTTGTAATTGAAGTTTCAATCCCTGATAGGGTTTTAGGTTGTTTCCGGCTGTGTGCTTTTCCTCTGGCTGCGGTAATGATTCTCGCGTTTCAATCCCTGATAGGGTTTTAGGTTGTTTCCGGCTCTATTAATAAATGCAGTCTTTCGCAGCTCGCTAACGTTTCAATCCCTGATAGGGTTTTAGGTTGTTTCCGGCCGGCTTGCTGAAGGGTTATCAAGGCTCAGACGGCTTTAAGTTTCAATCCCTGATAGGGTTTTAGGTTGTTTCCGGCAATCGTTTGAGTAGCCCTCAGCTTCATTAAAATCGGTTTCAATCCCTGATAGGGTTTTAGGTTGTTTCCGGCTTGGGCTTTTGAAAGGGGTTCGGTAGGTTGATGATGTTTCAATCCCTGATAGGGTTTTAGGTTGTTTCCGGCTCATAGGCGTCTGCTTTGTTTGGTGTGAAAACTTGTGAAGTTTCAATCCCTGATAGGGTTTTAGGTTGTTTCCGGCTTTAGTAAATCCATCATACATCGCCTCAATCTGTGAATTGTTTCAATCCCTGATAGGGTTTTAGGTTGTTTCCGGCGTTCTGCGGCAAATTATTGAAGCCGCACAAACTCGCGTGTTTCAATCCCTGATAGGGTTTTAGGTTGTTTCCGGCGCCGCCAAAGTGGGCGTACAATCTGGCTGGAAAATTGTTTCAATCCCTGATAGGGTTTTAGGTTGTTTCCGGCGGAGGTTTTTTAACCTTCCTTTTTTGTCACAATCTTGTTTCAATCCCTGATAGGGTTTTAGGTTGTTTCCGGCGGGTCGATTTAGTCTTGTGCCAGTGCCTTTTGTCGTTTCAATCCCTGATAGGGTTTTAGGTTGTTTCCGGCAAAATCTGGGTTAATCCGCCACTACAGACAGCGGCGCGTTTCAATCCCTGATAGGGTTTTAGGTTGTTTCCGGCTGATTCTATTGAGCCTTCTCCTTTTCATCAATTGTTTCAATCCCTGATAGGGTTTTAGGTTGTTTCCGGCCTTATTAGACCAACCAGGCCGCCACCCCCTGCACTCGTTTCAATCCCTGATAGGGTTTTAGGTTGTTTCCGGCGCTTGCCCGAAACCAACAGAAGAACTGCTTTTGTTTCAATCCCTGATAGGGTTTTAGGTTGTTTCCGGCTTCAATTGTGAAGATGACCCAGAATTGGAAGCAGCAATGTTTCAATCCCTGATAGGGTTTTAGGTTGTTTCCGGCATTAATCGCCATGCAGGGCGATTTTGTCTTTTCTATAGTTTCAATCCCTGATAGGGTTTTAGGTTGTTTCCGGCGTAGGGCAAATATCCGCCACCAGAAACTTCAGGCCGGAGTTTCAATCCCTGATAGGGTTTTAGGTTGTTTCCGGCTGCAACATCATTAACGCAGTCCTGGTTTGTTCTAAGTTTCAATCCCTGATAGGGTTTTAGGTTGTTTCCGGCATTTGTTGAATGCACCGAAGCTACCAGGGCCGGCTTAGGTTTCAATCCCTGATAGGGTTTTAGGTTGTTTCCGGCTTGAATCGGGAGGATATCCGCTATAGACAAGTCCTCCGTTATGTTTCAATCCCTGATAGGGTTTTAGGTTGTTTCCGGCATGAAAAGCAGGCAATTCTCGCCGCTTTCGAGAGTTTCAATCCCTGATAGGGTTTTAGGTTGTTTCCGGCATATCCCCGAGCGACTGCCATCCCATATCTACGCGTTTCAATCCCTGATAGGGTTTTAGGTTGTTTCCGGCAGTGCGTAGTTCTATCTGATGGCAACGTTATTCAATTGTTTCAATCCCTGATAGGGTTTTAGGTTGTTTCCGGCAGGGGCGTTCAAGGCGCTTGCTGTTTTTTTCTTGTTTCAATCCCTGATAGGGTTTTAGGTTGTTTCCGGCCTTTGGTAAATGTGTCGGAGAAACACGCGACGATATGTTTCAATCCCTGATAGGGTTTTAGGTTGTTTCCGGCGTTATACAAAGTAAGTTATCGGTTTGGTTCTTCCACGTTTCAATCCCTGATAGGGTTTTAGGTTGTTTCCGGCGATATAGCGAGCCGGAAAGTGCTATTGCTACGATTGTTTCAATCCCTGATAGGGTTTTAGGTTGTTTCCGGCTCGAGTTATACAAAGTAAGTTATCGGTTTGGTTCTTCCACGTTTCAATCCCTGATAGGGTTTTAGGTTGTTTCCGGCGGCTGATTTTAGTTTCGGGACAGAATGAAGGACGCGTTTCAATCCCTGATAGGGTTTTAGGTTGTTTCCGGCCCGCCGATTATCGACTCAAGCCGTTCATGGATGATGTTTCAATCCCTGATAGGGTTTTAGGTTGTTTCCGGCTCGGATCGAGAGAGAGCAAGCACCCGACTTTGAGTTTCAATCCCTGATAGGGTTTTAGGTTGTTTCCGGCTTAGTAGGGTGAATATAATCATTGGTTTTGTGGGTTTCAATCCCTGATAGGGTTTTAGGTTGTTTCCGGCCCGCCTTGCCCCTGGTAAATAGCTTAAGGTAATCGTTTCAATCCCTGATAGGGTTTTAGGTTGTTTCCGGCACTAGCGGAACTTCAAAAAAACCCTATTTAAAACTCATGTTTCAATCCCTGATAGGGTTTTAGGTTGTTTCCGGCTCTACCATAGATTATTTTATCAATAAGTTTTGATTATGTTTCAATCCCTGATAGGGTTTTAGGTTGTTTCCGGCACAAAACAAATGATTATATTCATCCTACTAAATGGGTTTCAATCCCTGATAGGGTTTTAGGTTGTTTCCGGCTCTAAACTCCCAAATTTTTCTCTTAGTGTCGTATCTAAGTTTCAATCCCTGA
This sequence comes from Microcoleus sp. Pol12A5, assembly GCF_036701435.1. Classification (NCBI taxonomy): domain Bacteria; kingdom Bacillati; phylum Cyanobacteriota; class Cyanophyceae; order Oscillatoriales; family Microcoleaceae; genus Microcoleus; species Microcoleus sp. Pol12A5. The sequence goes on along the minus strand of NZ_JAUBQU010000102.1, from coordinate 3,520 downwards.
TAGGGTTTTAGGTTGTTTCCGGCTTTTTATGGGGAAACCGCACAGCAACATTTTGGAGGTTTCAATCCCTGATAGGGTTTTAGGTTGTTTCCGGCGTGCGAACGCCAAGCATAGAGAAAATAGGGGATGTGTAAGTTTCAATCCCTGATAGGGTTTTAGGTTGTTTCCGGCATGGGGTCGCACTAACTACGAATTGGAGCACGGGCAAGTGATCATCTTTGTTTCAATCCCTGATAGGGTTTTAGGTTGTTTCCGGCCATCTACGATAGTGTGCGGATCATACCTTTCAGCCGTTTCAATCCCTGATAGGGTTTTAGGTTGTTTCCGGCTCGATCGTCCCAACCAAGCATTATTCGCTTACTCGTTTCAATCCCTGATAGGGTTTTAGGTTGTTTCCGGCATCATTTCTTTAGTGTTAATTTGTACCATTGTATAGTTTCAATCCCTGATAGGGTTTTAGGTTGTTTCCGGCGATGTTCGCGGTCTTCACCCCACTACTATCTCCCGTTTCAATCCCTGATAGGGTTTTAGGTTGTTTCCGGCTTTGATTGAGGCGCTAAGCGATATATCTGCCGAGGTTTCAATCCCTGATAGGGTTTTAGGTTGTTTCCGGCCTCAGCGTGTTCAATGCCTGGTTCATCGCGATCAGGGTTTCAATCCCTGATAGGGTTTTAGGTTGTTTCCGGCGTTTGAGGTGCATCAGCGCGATTGCCTCTTCTTCAGGTTTCAATCCCTGATAGGGTTTTAGGTTGTTTCCGGCGTTGGCGGCGGTGCGGAAGAAATTTAAGAAACTGGTTTCAATCCCTGATAGGGTTTTAGGTTGTTTCCGGCTTCACCCGGATACTAACGCTCCTTATTACTGGGAGGTTTCAATCCCTGATAGGGTTTTAGGTTGTTTCCGGCAAAAATAGCCGCCACGCCGTCCGCAAGGACACCCAAGTTTCAATCCCTGATAGGGTTTTAGGTTGTTTCCGGCCCGAAGGGGTTGTCAGTTGCGATCGGAGGGGCTTAGGTTTCAATCCCTGATAGGGTTTTAGGTTGTTTCCGGCCTAGGCGGGGAAATATGGATATCCCCGCCTAGTTTCAATCCCTGATAGGGTTTTAGGTTGTTTCCGGCGTTGTAGAAAGCACTGAAAAGCCTTTTAGCATCAGGTTTCAATCCCTGATAGGGTTTTAGGTTGTTTCCGGCGAAAAATCCTCGAAGGTTATGCCGCTTTTTCTAACAAAAAGTTTCAATCCCTGATAGGGTTTTAGGTTGTTTCCGGCAGTCCGCTTGGCAACCTCATGAATACTGCTGAGGATGTTTCAATCCCTGATAGGGTTTTAGGTTGTTTCCGGCTATAAGTAAATTTTGCACCGGGGAAGCTGTACCCGTTTCAATCCCTGATAGGGTTTTAGGTTGTTTCCGGCTGTGCAAGATATTTTAGACGAGGGGCATAGTTTGTTTCAATCCCTGATAGGGTTTTAGGTTGTTTCCGGCATTCAACTGTACTATTATAAATAACCCCTTTCTATGTTTCAATCCCTGATAGGGTTTTAGGTTGTTTCCGGCTTTATGGTGGGGCTGAGGTTCCTGCTACGGCAAAAGTTTCAATCCCTGATAGGGTTTTAGGTTGTTTCCGGCTTTGAAATTCGTCTTCAATTTCATTTTTTGTAATTCGTTTCAATCCCTGATAGGGTTTTAGGTTGTTTCCGGCGCTTCTAAGGCTGCTTGCTTTGTGCAAAGCGCCGCCGTTTCAATCCCTGATAGGGTTTTAGGTTGTTTCCGGCGAAATTGAAGCATGACCTATAACATCACTCCTAATTCCAGTTTCAATCCCTGATAGGGTTTTAGGTTGTTTCCGGCGATAGTCGAGCAGATCGAGCAGTTGATCGTCTGTTGTTTCAATCCCTGATAGGGTTTTAGGTTGTTTCCGGCGCCCCCTGAGTCAGGGAATTATGGCTGTAGATTTTGTTTCAATCCCTGATAGGGTTTTAGGTTGTTTCCGGCCGGCGGGTAGGTTTCGCTGCATCTCGCTCCTTACCACGTTTCAATCCCTGATAGGGTTTTAGGTTGTTTCCGGCTTTGGTAAAGGTCGCTCAACATCGGCGTTAGGTCAAGTTTCAATCCCTGATAGGGTTTTAGGTTGTTTCCGGCGAGCGCTTCCCCTAGGGATTTCGGCATCAATTGTTTCAATCCCTGATAGGGTTTTAGGTTGTTTCCGGCCGAATTCTGGTTCGGCGAAAAAGTTGAGTTTTGTTGGTTTCAATCCCTGATAGGGTTTTAGGTTGTTTCCGGCATATTGATCCCATCTACTATTACTTCAGTAGGAGATACGTTTCAATCCCTGATAGGGTTTTAGGTTGTTTCCGGCTTGGCCATTGTCCGTAAGCAGCGTGTGGATCGAGGTTTCAATCCCTGATAGGGTTTTAGGTTGTTTCCGGCTCGGCTGGAATCGTTAATTGTGCAGCGGGCGTCGGTTTCAATCCCTGATAGGGTTTTAGGTTGTTTCCGGCGGGGGAGCAGGTTTCGCTGCATCTCGCTCCTTACTACGTTTCAATCCCTGATAGGGTTTTAGGTTGTTTCCGGCATAATCAGATAAATTTCTAGGCAAATCCTCCCAGCGTTTCAATCCCTGATAGGGTTTTAGGTTGTTTCCGGCCCACCCGGATACTTCACCGGCCTCCACGATCTAGTTTCAATCCCTGATAGGGTTTTAGGTTGTTTCCGGCCCTCATACCAAGCTTGCAGCTTCTCCCACAAATCCGTAGCCCAGTTTCAATCCCTGATAGGGTTTTAGGTTGTTTCCGGCAAACATCCTTTAGATTGTGATGCAAATTCTGAAGGTTTCAATCCCTGATAGGGTTTTAGGTTGTTTCCGGCATCAGTCGAGTAATTCTACCGATGTGGAGAAATCGTTTCAATCCCTGATAGGGTTTTAGGTTGTTTCCGGCTCAGCAGCCATTGCTTTATTCTCTGTCAGAAGCGAGTTTCAATCCCTGATAGGGTTTTAGGTTGTTTCCGGCCTAATAATTTGCAGGTACATCAAGGCATTTGATTTGGTTTCAATCCCTGATAGGGTTTTAGGTTGTTTCCGGCTCTGAAAAGATATAATATGGGAATTACAGCCATTATGTTTCAATCCCTGATAGGGTTTTAGGTTGTTTCCGGCATGCTCCACTTCTGAAAGCTAGAGAGTCAAATAAAGTTTCAATCCCTGATAGGGTTTTAGGTTGTTTCCGGCCTTGGGCTCCTAAATAGTAGGTACTTGGTAAGTTGTTTCAATCCCTGATAGGGTTTTAGGTTGTTTCCGGCAAGAAAGCGTTTTACCATTGGAGAAAGTAACGTCGTTTCAATCCCTGATAGGGTTTTAGGTTGTTTCCGGCCCGCGTCCTGCATAATGCGTTCAAATAAAAAACTCCCAGGTTTCAATCCCTGATAGGGTTTTAGGTTGTTTCCGGCTGCCGGGGTCTGGGAGGCTTGAAATATAAAATTTTCAAGGTTCAGTTGCGTCTGACTGCAATCAATATACCGTTTCAG
>NZ_JAUBQU010000007.1:0-105330 GCF_036701435.1 Microcoleus sp. Pol12A5 | reverse complement strand
TACAAAAAACTACATAGAAAATTATTCGGATATAAGTGTAGCATATTTTGGGTTAAAGTTAAGATGCGTTTACCCTGCCCTAACATCGACTTAATCTGCGACGAGGAATTCTTACACAAGCAATTGCCTTTAACCTGCATTACCACCCGAAGTATTGCACTCTGCGGTCAAGTAATTGCTGTTGCATCTACAGAAGATGGTGAAACAATAGGCTTGACCGAAGCTCAGTTTCAATTAGTAGCCACTAATCTGAGTTTGGTGATTCCTTCCTAAAAAAAGGTGCCTCAAGTTTTTACTTGGGGCAACTCCGCTATTGGAAAAGTTACCTAAAAACCCATAAAAAATAGGTAACAAAAGGAAAACAAAATAGCTATCGCAATCGGTGCAAACAATTAAAACAATAGGAAACACATCATGGCCAGAAAGAAAGCGCAATCAACCGTATCCCTAGAAGCTCCTACTTCCACTGCATTGATTGAATCAACGCCCAACACTTCCTTATTGGATGCCATTGTTGCTCAATTACTAGCAGCATCAGAGCAAGGAATAGAAGCACTGACTAACCTCAAAGCTCAACTAACAGCACAGCACGATACTTCCGATACTCCTGAATCCGACTCCATTGTGCAGCGAGCGTGGCAACACATGAATCCAGACCAACGTGCTCTTATCTCCAGTCGCTGTGAGGCGCACCGAGAAAAAGAACGAGTGCGTGGTAAATCATTGCACCAACTCACGGCTCAATTGGAGGATTTGGATGAACTAATCGACAGCACCGAAGGTGAAGAAATCACCCCTGAATTAGAAGCAGCGGTGCAACAACTCCTCGAACAACGGGATGGCACATACGAGCAATGGCTCACCAAAATTGATAACTACTGCGCTGTCATTACCAACCTCCACGCTTTAAGTAAACAACGAAAATCTGAAGCAGAACGGTTGAGTAAACTTGCAGCTACCGATAGCAAACGGGTGGATTGGATGAAGCAACAACTTAAAATTTGCCTTGAATCCCAGGGTGTCAATAAGCTAAGTTTGCACCGCTTTAACTTAACTATCAGCAACAACGGCGGAGTCTTGCCCCTCAAACTTTCTTGTGAACCCCAAGAACTTCCTCCCCAATTTCAGCGCGTTGAAGTATCACCCGATAACTCAGCTATCCGACAAGCCTTAGAAGCGGGAGATATCGAAGCTCAACGAGTTGCACAATTCGGAGAACGTGAAACTCATTTGAGAGTTCGATAGATTGCCAGCAAGCCTGAAATAATCATTGCCCAAAAGTGATTGTTTCAGGCTTAATGTTAAAATAAAAACACAAAATAAATTTAATAAGATGGCTATTGCTAGTGTAGAAACAATACTAAGTTAGAGGTAACATCATGCACTGCACTTTAGGGTTAGATTGCGCTCAAATGGGCTTAGATGAAGGCGGAGAGTGCATCAATGAAGAACTATGCCATGAATACACAAAAGCGTGGAATCTTTACGACATAGTGCTGTTAAAAGGATTACCTGGAGCGGTGTACGTATGCTGGTACGGCAAAGATTCGAGCACTGAATGGGCTGATGAAAAGTGGGGATTCAATCATCTCAACAACTGCGATTGGTTATTGCATTACACTGCATCCTTGAATGCGTTTGCAGAGTGGCAACACGCCTATTACAAACTGTCGAGCCGAAAAAGCAGCACCTACGTCCGCACTGAATTATTTGATGAATTTGACCTACTGAGAAAGCAGGTAGACATCGAATATGCCAAGAATCATGAAGATGATGATAAAGCGTTGTTTTTATTTGAATAGGAGAAGAATGATGTTAGGAACGCACTTTATCGAATTACCCGTACTTATGCCACCCATGCTGCCCGAAATGGTCGGAGTCAGCAACACTCAATACTTTGCTCTTTACTATCAAGGAAGCAAAGCTACATGGAGCAGTGGCAGAGCAATGGCTACATTCAGTTACTACGCCGTGTATGCACCCTTGGTCGAACACATAGCCTTAGCTATTCACTTAGAACCCTACAATTTAGGCTCCGATGATGAAATACCAGAACACGCTATTTTATGCGACACAGTTTGCCATAAAATGTATGTCGGCGCATACAAAGAAATCGATTATTTCCTGTTACAGCAGCATCCCAAGGAGTTACCCACCTTATCAGAGCAAGAGTTTAAAGAAGCCGTAAAAGCGGTAGAGGATATGACCTTAGAGCAGATGCAGAAGTTGGGAATGTTCGAGATGTTCGGCAACACCAATCCCCAAGCACGCCAAGCAACCATAGAATTGGTGCAATGGCTAGACCAACAAATAACCGAAGAATTGATACAGCAATATATTCAATTAGCTAACCGGGGTAATTGGACAGCGATAATGGCATTAGACACCCTGAAGCTTAGAATCTCAGAAGGTAAGAAGCAACAGCAGCAACTAGAGAACAACTAAATAATCCATGCCGGGGAAGGAAGTATCAATATTACAGCCTCGGCATGGGTACAAAACACCCATACTGTAGTCAAAAGGAAGCCAAGCAATGAAGCGAACGACTTGGAGAGATAAAGCAATTTATAGCATTGCCGATGCTCTTTTAGAGTACGAAGCTCAATGCTTGTTAATGGGAGAAGCGATAGAAGGAAAAGCGGCTAAGAAATGGATATCCAGAGAGCGCTTTCCATTTGGATTTAGAAAATACACTCCCTACAGAACATGGTTGCAAGAAGTTGCCAAGATTCCCCATTTTATCAGTACGGGATGGCCAGCAGAAACCTATCCGGGGTGGCGCAGCGGACTCCCAAAACGCCCTCGCAAATGCCCTGTAAGCGAGGGTCAACTCAGTCTATTTTAAAAAGTAAGGAGTATTAGATTCAGAAACACAGCGCTATTTCTTCATCTAATACACGCCAAACGATCGCTAATCTTTCCCTAGTGCTACTCCACAGCTCTTGTGCGTCCTGGATTTATGGTGTTTGCGATCGCGCCGGGGATTGCAGATAGGGCAGAGCAATCGGTTGTTGTGGAGCTTTTTAAGTTCCCGTTCCCGATGCCACCCCCCGCGCCAAGTCCTCACCAACACCAACTCCCGCCCCTGTTCCACCGCAGCTTTGGTGATTCGCGCTCCCACTTTGGACTTGTGTTCCCTCAAACGATCGCCCACGGGTTTATTAGTGCTGCCCAAATAGTGGGATGCCGTGGCTCTGGGATTAGTTAGATTACCAATGGCGGGTTGCCAGTGAATTAAATAACAGCCGGGTTGATTTTGGTTCATGGCTTTGATTAATCTTGTTTGCAACCAAAGCGTTAGCCATTTTATTGAAGTGACTTAAATTATCGATAAATCCTAATTTTAATGAGTTATAAAATATCAAAGTAATGGCTATCGCTTGGGGTGAAACTAGCCAATAATTTCCATGCTAATTCAACCCAATAAACCCATTCAATTACCCAAGCCTTACCGCATTCCATTAACTACTCAAACCATCGAGTTGCGCTGTTGCCTCGAAGTTGCAGCAGACTCAGACGAGTGGATAATCCCCACCCCGGCATACTTTATCGGTCAAAAAGTGTGGCTGATTAGCCCAGATTTACCCGTTGATGATTGGGAAGAAAAGCGCATCTTCGGCATCGAACTCTACGCCGCTAGGTGGCAGCACGGCTCTTTGATGGCTGAACCAGTTTGGTACTACGGAGTCAAAGCTCTCACGGGACAAGGAGAAACTAAGTGGCGGACGGAGGACGAGATCACCCCAAATCCCCAAGCTTATGATTTTGAATCAAACCATTTCTAACAGCATCAATAACCCACAAAACTCCCAAGTAATTGCTAACGCTTGGGGTGCAACACTAGGAAAAATAAACCCATGAACATCAGAACTATCGCCGTAAGCTACACCCGTAAATTTAACTTGGGTGGATTTAATTCAGTTGACTTATCCTGTTCGCTGTGGGCGCAAATAGACCCCGAAGAAGATGAAGATTGCTGCATCGAAATTTTACAAAACAAAGCAAGAGAAGCTGTGCGTTCCGAGTATCACAAAGTTACAAGCAATCACAAAGCTGTAGCCACAGTTAAAGTAAACGGCGCTTTAGTTGAAGACTTCATCCCAGAAGGCGAAGAATATGGAGCGCTTGTGGTGAATCCAGTACATCTGCAATAGCGGCTGACTGATGGAGAAAGAAAAGCCCCAGGTAAGTGCTATCGCCTGGGGTACAACATTCATTGAGTTGAGATAAAAGTGATCAACAATCGAGTATTTGAGGGTGAGTACCGCGTTGAAGGTGACAAGCGCATCTTGCAGTGCCATTCCCGTGGAGACAAGCGCTACAGCCCGTTCTTTTGCTTTGTGAAAGCTTTGGTACAACAGATTGCATCGAGAACCACTACCAATGCGCCAAGCGTTTTGAAGGTTGCCCCGAACCCGGTAACTGGATGGACTGCTGCGAGGTATTGGAAGCGCCAAGGATGCAAGCAAATAGCGTGGCAAATAGGCGATCGCGAGTTACCCGTGAAGTCGAACGAACAAGGCACCAGTTTTGCTATCGATGATTGGGGGATTCAATACTACATCGCTTTGTGGCACCGACACTTATCTCAACATCCTGAAAAAGTAGAATGGGCTCGACAATTTGATGAATTTGAAGACCCGTTTAAACGCAATTTTCCTTTCGGTCAAGCTGATGTTATCCGAGTTGCTGCTCGCGAAGGAGTAGAAGCATTGTTGCCTTATTTCGCTCCCCTAAAGCAACTCTTCGATACCAAGTAATCTTAGCTCGGCTGCAAGTTATGAACTATAAACTTGCAGCCAATCAAAGCTAAAACTCGATAACTAACAATCAATGAAAGTGAAAGTAAATGGCTTTCGCTTTGAGTGAAAAATAGGAGGTTTTATCATGGCTAAGAAATCAGATACAAATGTTCAATCCGATGCTGATGTCCAATCCGAAGCAAGGCCCGTACCCGAAATTGTAGAAGCTACCATCGAACGCGATGAGTTTGCCAGTCCCGATTTCGTAGACCCCGAAGCTCGCCTACCACGCATTCAAGCAGTGCGGGGGGAATCCAACCTTGAACACTGCGGCTACTTCATAACTGCGGATAATATGGCACAAGCAGGTTGGCTAAATTTCGATGAATCCCAACTAATCGAGTACACTTTCAATTCAGGAAAAACCGAGCAGGGTATCCTCATCCGCAAACCCCGGATGCTCGTTTGTCCTAAAACACCTGTGCTTGCCTTTGACCGGGATGAAAGTGAAAAGCTTCAACAAACGGTCATTCTGGGTCTGTACGATCGCACTTGCAAAGAGAACGATCGCATTGGCAACGTCCAGTATTTCCAAATCTTTCTCGTTAATGCCCAGAACCAACCCCTGCACTCCATTCCTTTGAGTTACAAAGCCAAGGGTGCGACTCAAGGCAGTTTTAGCCAGCACTGGCAGCAATTCTGCACCGAGATTACAGCTTGCCATGCCATCGAAAACCGCATCGCTGCCAAACCCAAGAATGCGGCTTTCAAGAGCTTGTGCGTGTTCGAGTTCGAGGTAGAGCGCCAGATAGTCGGAGAGAAAAAGAAATCAGCCTGCTGTTACGTTACCTCGCACACAAAACCCACTCTAGAAACTTGGAAGCAGCACTTTTTGGGTTACGACCAACAAACCAAAAAATGGACTTGGGAAGCCCTTGAACCGGAGCGCCCTTTGACCATCCCCGTACTCCCGCAATTTCAACCGCTAGCTTTATCTGAGAGCTAATTCACCTCTGGGGAATTGAGTAACTTCAATTCCCCAGAACTCAAACAATTTAAAAGCATAGAGGAAACCCCAACAAAACGGCTACCGCAATGGTGAAAACAACGATAACGAGGTACAATATGGCTCGCACAACTGCCAAACAACCCCAACCCCCTAACTTTGATGCAGCTTTTGGTGATGATTTCACCGTCAAAGATTACTCGGAAAAAGAGTGGGAAAGTGTGTATTATGCTATCCGAGAACTGCAAGGAAAAGCGCTCAGGAAATCTAAAATAGCTCAGGGCGAGCTGTTCTCTTGGGATACCTACAAAGCTAAATTTGCAGAAGTATTCGGAACGCCCCAGGAAAAGCGCTTTACTCTAGAACAACTCGCGAGTTACGGTATGCAAAAGTGGGGGATGAATTTGGAGGAGCTTAAAGCCTACAACCGCCGTTCTTGGGAAAGGCGCAATGTTGAAGTCGAGGTATCGGTACTTCCCGCATCTGTGAAAACTCCCAAACTGCTCCCAAATGTTAGTTCTTGGGATATTAGCAATCGAGTAACAGATACTTGGGCAACATGATATTCCCTACTAATTGAATCGCACTCCCAGGTTAGTCCTGGGAGGTACAATCTTATTAGTGGAATCAGCGCACCCAACGCCAAACAAAATGCTACACCGCCACAAAGCAGCTATCAACCGCCATAAACTATCGCGACCTTGCCAAAGAGCGATAGAGTTTGGATTGATTACCCCAGAAACTACCATTACCGATTACGGTTGCGGTTACGGGCAAGATGCAGAACGGTTGAGTGCAATGGGATATCCCGTAATCAGCCGTTACGACCCGTACTATTTCCCCGATTCGAGTCCCTTACCCGCTGATGCGGTAATGCTCAACTTCGTGTTATCGGTAATCGAAGACCCAGCAGAACGCGAACAAGTGTTGGTTGCTGCCTGGAACTTAGCTCAGAAATATCTCATAGTGGGATTGCTATCGGGTAGGGCAAAAGATGCGGCACCCCGCTTCAATGATGGCATCATCACCAAGTGGAACACCTTTGAAAAGCACTACTCCGCCACCTCGGGAAAAGCTTACCTGCAAGCAATATTGGGATGCGATTTAGTGCGCTTAGAAAACTGCATTTGGGCTATCCCCAAGGTTCCCTCAAAAGTCCTAACCGCTTACAATACTCCGCCTTCCGAACTTCAGCGCTTGCTGGTCAATTATAAGAAACAACGCTATCGGTTGGGGTGTCAAACTTTACTGCCCCAAGGTGCTTACATTGAAGATTATTCACCCAGCAATAGCAATCAAACTTATTACCGATTGCGCTCTCCCAATCGAGATTTACCGGGTAAAAAGGGCAAGAGCTTTGTAGTCCATTTGGGAACGGTTGAGTCTCCCGAGTTCAAGGAAGCAGCTAAAGCATTGCAACGCCGAGAACAATTGGATTTCCTTACCTCCCGAATCGAGTACATCCAGCAAGTTCTTAAAGAACCTGCACCCACCGCGACTAAAGTGACAGTGGCTCCCAAACCAGGTTTCATGGCTCACTTTTCTATGGCGCAAATGGATTTGTCACCCCCTTCCACGTTTTAGGAAGTACAGACCAGCGCCCCGGTCTAACTTGTTTGATGCCGTATTTTCCCTTCGTCTTCGGGTTCTCTTCCAGCATCGCTAACCTCTGAAGCGCTTCCTCAAACTTGTTGCCCCATCCCCCGCTGCTCCTACCGCCCATCCTTACCCGCTCCTTCTCCCTCAAATTTACCAGTTGCCCTTTCCCAAAAGCTGGGAGCCCATATCCAATGGCGCTTGGTACACTGTTCCTTAATTTTCTTGCCGCCTCCCACTACCAAAAATACGATCTCCTTCGTCTCGGCTCGTTCGCACGCCATCTCCCACTGGTCTAGGTTGTACTGGAAATTATCGCCACATCCCCGAGTCGAGTAAGCCCTCCATCCCTTGGGTACTCCCAACAGTTGCCAAGGAGCTTGTTCTGCTGCAAAATTAACATCCACCCAAATCCGAATTGCTGCTTCTGATTGCCAAACTCGGCTCGTCCACCGCTTGGCATAAATCAATCCCATCAGGTAAGCCAGGGGCGTATTGAGGTCGGTGCTGAAATTCAATTCGCAGGCTGCCTTGGGATAAAGCGCCGGTAATGCCATCGGATTCGACAGCAGTTGCGTAAATTTGTAATCATCTTGGTAAAAGTGGAACGTTCCCGTAGTTCCCCGCTTCTTGGCTTTACTTCCCCAAGCGTCCAGGGGAAGTTCTAAACCCGTTGCTTGCCATTCGAGCATCAGCATGGGTACATCCCAATCATCGGCAGGGAATACCAAACCCCCCGCCCGCAGCAGCTTCCTTTGCAACTTCCCCGCTTCAGTACGATCGCTCGCAATTGTTTCTGGCTTTGGATGTAACATTGTTCGTTGGCTCTTCCTTTGTTAACCCGCTCTACAAGTTGCTGCAAACCGTGGAAACCAACTTTATTGATGCTCTCCTGTTCGCCCGCTACTTGCTGCTAACCGTGAAAACTCAAACTCACCGATGTTATTTCGTATGTAGTAGTTGTCGAAAGTTTTGAACACAGAAGAAAAAAGCTCGTTTTCAATCACAATAAGCGTTTTGGAAAGTGTAGATTGTCCTTTTTTGAGCTTCCTGATGTTCCCTTTTAGCAGAATAATCAGCCTTATTTTAGGACAATTATAGTCAAGGAATCGGTGAATAGGGGGAACACCCATGCACCGAGCGGCGTGTCTGCATCCACGATCGCCCCCAGCGCTATTGGGATCGCGGTTGTCGATCGCGATCGCACTTTTTTGACCGCGAAGCGATTGTCCTACACGACCGCCCGCTGCAATCCAAACATTTGGGAAACCTTCACTACCCGCACTATCGATCGCACTTGAAATTCAAAAGGTTGCTGCGCTTTGGTTTCGTTGCCCCCCCCTGCCCCCTCGGGGGGAGACACTCCTCAGAAGTTCGGGGGAGGATTTCTAGCATGAATGCGAAATTGCTCCCCCGAACTTCCTCGCAAAAGCAGTTGCTTCGCTTTTATTTGTTTGGGGCCGCTCAGGCCGCTGGGCCGTCACTACATTGGGCAGTATACAGAGGCGGTCGGAAACGGTGCAAGGCCTCACGCACGCTAACTCCGACTAAGCAAATAGGCTTCACTAACAAACTGCAAGGAATTTTCACTGTCTCACTAAGCGAATAGGCTTTACTAAGTGTCAGTAAGCTCGAAGACTCGCTAACTGACACTAACTAAACCGTATTCGCTAAGTGAGTCTGTGAAAATTTGCAGTTTGTAAGTGAACCGTATTTGCTAAGTCTCCGTAAGCGTCCGAGAGCAAGTAAGAGTTTGCAATCGTTAGACTCGCTAACAATTGGGACGTGCCGCCGACAACGATTTTTTATTGGTGCTTGAGTGTTGTCGGCGGCACTAAGATTTCAAACGCCGCCAACGAATTTTTCTATTTTATTTACGCGTGTTGGCGGCGTCTGAAATCTTCCCAATTCTAACCTCTTCTAAGCGAGCAAACTCTAAGCCTTGACATAAGCAACATTTTGTAAGACTTGGCTCGCGGACAACTTCTAAGCTAATCGGGTAGCTGGCAGTTTTGTAAGCTTCACGCCCCGTATCAAGTAGCAGTAAGGCTCGAAGACTCGCTAACTGCTACTAAACACAGGGCGAGAAGCCAACAAAACGGTCGCAACTACCGGATTAGCTAAGAAGTAGTTGACGCTCACGCAAGCCTAACAAAATCTAACTTTTCCTCGCACCCCTGTCTCCTAAAAGTGTAGTGACTGAGGAAAAGAAAATGTTTAGAATCATCAACAAAGTAGACCAGGATTCAATCGAGGATTTGAGAAACTGGTGTCAAGATAGAACAATGAATATGAGAGAAGATCGATCCAGCTATGCACCCGGTCGATTGAGAATGTGGATTTTTGCCGAATGTGATTTGCGAACCAATGCCAAAATTTATCCAGCTTATTCGGACAATCGAATTGAGAAATTTGCTCAACGAGTTTTCCCCGGCTGTGATATTGCATTGCTGACTTATAACGGAAAAATTGATTGGCATCGAGATCACAACTACGCCACATTAATTGCACGAGGAGTGAACCTCGGACAAGCCAAGTTTGGGATTGGTTTACCCAACAATCGGGAAGTAATTGATTTGGAGGATGGAGATATCTATGAATTTAACTGCAAATTACCCCATGCAATCTTGTGGCACAGCCAAGAACGCTTCAGCATTACCTTTTGGAAAATGAGGAGCGAGTACAAACAATAACTGAATTAACGAGATTTGAAACGAGGTAGAGAGTAACATCTCTGCCTTTTTTTGTACTAACAACAGGAGGAAAAGACAATGCTCAAAGTAATCATCGCGGGTTCGAGAGATTTCAACGATTACCAATTACTCGAAAGCTTGGTAGATATGTACCTCCAGCGCTATTCTCCCGACCAGGTAGAAATAGTATCTGGAGGTGCGCGGGGTGCCGATCGCCTCGGCGAACGCTACGCCCGATCGCGGGGAATGGCACTCAAGGTAATGCCCGCCGATTGGAATCGATACGGTAAATCAGCGGGTTATCGGCGCAACGAATCAATGGCGCAATATGCCACTCACTGCATCGTTTTCTGGGATGGCTCGTCACGGGGAACCCAGCACATGATTAATCTAGCCAATCAATACAACTTGGCTCTGAGAATTGTGCGCTATCGTCCCTAGAAAGTTGCCCTGAGCAAGGCATTAAAAGGCTCACATACAAGAAGAGCAAAGAAAAAAAGGAAAGTAAATAAAACTGCTTTCGCAATCTGTGTAAACACAAGTCCACTCAGGAGAAACGACCGTGAACTTCATCAACAAATCCCAACTCGGAATCTACGCACCCAAGGCTTCAGAAAAAGCGGCAATCAGTGCCGAAGCCCAAACCGTTATCAAGGATGCCATCGCTACATACAAGAAACTCTACTACGGGGTGAGACAAGTCGCTTGGCAGCATCGAGATAAACGAGCCAGCTTCATGGATGCTAAATCCAAGGGAGAATTAGAGCAATTCATCATCGCACCGGGTTGCCGCCAAGATGATGGTTCCTATTCCAAAGATGAATGGGATTATCAACAGCTCAATAAATACCTGTGGGAGCGTTTCTGCGCCCATTTCGAGGATACCTTCGGCTTAGAACGCATTAAAGAATTGACAAAACTCAAGGATTTGTTAGCCGTTACCGAAGAACTGCTCTCAGTAGCCCTGGACGAGTGGGGACACCGCATCCTCGAACGCATTGAAGATGAATCATCAGAATCCCTAGATTCAGTACCCCGCTACACGACCGACCTTCCCAACGGCACCCGCATCGAAGCCGATTTCCGAAATCCCAACAAACGGACGATCGCCCTCTCCGCACCCAATTTCTCGAATATCCCGGATGTATTGGTCGAACAGATGCGGGGCGATACTTGCTGGCAGGGAAGGATTTACTTTGACAGCACGGGAGCAACGGCGCTCACATCAAAGTCAGCCAAACTTCTGGGTGAAATGCTCGAACTAGCCGCCAAAGTGAACAGCGGCATCAAGGAATTTATCGCAGCACCAGATTTCTTCCTAGGTTTGGAATCAGCCCAAGCCCGCAAGCGCAATCTCCAACGGGTGAAGGCAAGGCTCCTCGAAATTAACGAGAACAAACTCACCCAACGCCAAGTGGAAGCTCCCGAAAAGCAGGCAACCCGCCGCATCAACGAAGCGATAGATGCAGCCGAGAATGCTGAACCAGAGCAATTTGAGGAAGCTCGGAACCAAGCCAACCGCATCAAAGCCCAGCATCCGAAGCCCCAACAACCGCAACCAAGGCCGTTGAAACGGCGCGCTGCCACCCTAGATGAAGTTAGCGAATGGATGGAGCGCAATGTCCATTTATTAGGAATGGAACCCGACATCGACGCCGAACTCGGAATCAAAAGCGTAAAACAATCCAAACGCCGAGTTAGCGAAGCTGACCGAGAGTAAGCGCGCTCTCGAATAACTGAGCGGTCGTACTTAACCAGAGTGCGATCGCTTTTTTGTTTATCAACTACTTCAGGTAACAAGAAACAGGAAATACCAAGAAAACAGCTACCGCATGGGTGCAAACAATATGAGGCAACTGTCATGCGCTATTCCACCGATTCTGGATTCACGCTAACCGAAAAACTCATTCTCATAGTAGTCCTCAACATCCTGTGCGCCATCGCAGTGCCGGGATGGATTGGGTTTATGAATTCCCAACAAGTTAGCGTAGCGAACGATCGGATTTATTGGTGCTTCCAAAAAGCGAAATCGGAAGCTCGACGCGAAAGATTAATCATGGAGTGTCAGATTAGACAAACACCCCAGGGCATCCAATATTCGGTACACCGAGTTGATGAACCTCCCCAGTGGCAAAGTGCGGGCATCGACCCCAAAGTGGTTATCAAAACTGCCACTTTCTACTTTGATAAAAAAGATGGAGCTTATCGGATGCAGTACAACTGGCTCGGCGTGAGTAACGGGCGCTTGGGTCGCATTCACCTAACGAAAGAAAATGCAGAACGCTGCACCGTGGTGAGTACCCTTTTAGGCTCCACGCGCACCGGACGAAGGGGCAACTCATCCAATCCCTGCATCTAATCCCAAGCACAGCGTACCGAGAGTTTGTGCGCTGGGTGTTTGGGTGCCCCCGCAGACCTAGATTGCCCAGCAATCCTGAATTATATTGGTGCCTTGGTACATAAATTATGGGATTGCTGGGAATAGGAAAAACCAAGTATCAACGCTACACCATTACCAATAAAAATTTAATTAAACGGTTATCGCAAGGGGTATAAAACACAAATAGCAATCCTGATTCCCATGCTCCTAATTAGCTTAGTGCAATTCATTGCTGTGTTCTTACAGCAAGAATTAGCACAATACATCGACCCAGAACCATCCCTCGCACCTTATTTAGCTTACCTAGAACTCCAGCACGAAATAGAATCGGATTACTATCACGCTTGCGGGCGCTGGTAGCTCCTAAACTTGGGGCAACGGTTGCATTCTATCCACTTCTCCCGTTGCCCGATATTCCTCGCTATTTCAATGCTTTGGTACACTAAGGCATTGGTCGTGTTTCGGTGCTGGGGTACACTCTCGCTATTCGTTGTGTTTCGGTGCTCTCGCATGAGATATCCCTTGAGTTCTGGTACGCGAAGCCATTGGTCGTGTTTTGATGCTTGGGTACACTCCCGTTATTGGCTTGTTTCGGTGCTCCCACATACTCAGATATTCGCTGTGTTTCGGTGCTCCCGCATATCAAGATATTCGCTGTGTTTCGGTGCACTCGCCCATGAAGATAATCTGCATTTGTTATTCCCAGACTTGCCCTATTCAAGGTTACTTTGATGCTGCACTAATTAATCTTTAATCCAGGTTATTACAGTTTGTTACAGAACCATTACTTTCAACAACTTGGATTTGTTTAGCATTTCCAACAGGCGAGTATCATAAGGCACATGGTACTAGAAATAAAGCTGAAAATCATCCCCGATATTGAAACGGGCATCATCGCTCACCAAGTGTGCTGCACGGGTGTGCTGCATACGGGTTTGGGCAGGGCAATTGCATCCGAGTGGCCCTTTGTAGAGTTGGAGTATCAACGCTTCTGCGGCCCCGATGCAGGTGGAGAGCGCTTTGTTCCCGGCAAAATTCAAATGGTTCGGGTTAGCTCCACTCCAGAGCTTTGGGTGTGCAATATGGCTGGTCAAAACTTGCACGGCAGCAAGAAACGCTATACCGATTACGAAGCCCTGGCGCTTTGTTTGTCCAAACTCCACGCTAAATCTTTGGAATTGCAGCTAACTCCTTTCTTGCCTTACAAACTCGGATGGTCTGGGGGGCGTGGTGAGTGGAGTGTTGTCCGTTCCCTCATCGAACAACACTGCCCCAATGCCATCATCTGCATGGATTGATTAAACCTCAGTCAAGGTAAACTTCGAGGTAAACAAAGACCCAATGGAAGATTCAGTGCTGAACTGAATAAAGTAGACTCCAGGCTCCAAAGTGGTTGTCAAGTTGCTCGAATATCCGTCGCTCGAATCCACAACCACGCGGTAGCTAGAGTTCACAATTGCTGCGATGGCGTTGTCCGTTACTAAATTCACTTGCACCGGAACATTCACTTTAAACCTCGCCCAGTCGGTGATGTCGTCCCCCCCGATGCTTTCAGAGATACTCGAAACTCCGCTGCGGTTCTTGCTCGTTGCGCCCTCGTTCCAATCCGCACCAGTCAGGATATCCCTGCTTTCCCCGGTTTGGGGATTCCTCCGCCTTTTCGCTAAGGTTCCCATGTTCCACGCTCCGCTTTCCTTGTTGCCCATGTCGCTTTGCATTGTTTCTCATTCCAGCTTGGTTTGTTAGACACCGTTAAGTAACAAAATATACTAATTGTACGGATTTACTCACAGTGGAATAACGGAGCTAAACTCGTGGTGGATTCCGGTTCGATATTCCAGTTGATAAGTGGATTTTGTGCGGTGTATAGTTCATATTATGTAAATCTGATATTAAAAAACTACCAAAATTCCAATGACAACAGAACTTTCCACGAAATGGCGACCAGAACAAGTTTGTGAACAGTTAAGTATCGGATCGTCTACGTATTACAACAGATTGAAGCACCTGGGAATTGAGGCAAGCAAAGATGCGGATGGCCCGTATCTCAATGCCGAGCAAATGAAACTGATGGAGGATTTGAGCGAGCACATCAAAGCAACGGGGAAGATGCAGGGATTCGGTGGCGGCGGCCAACTAGCGCTATCAGAAAATTCCGGTTTGGCATCGGAATTAGATATTCCCGTACAGCCGGAGATACCGGGCATTGACGAAGATGAGGAGGTGCGAAACCGATTAATTTGGGAAGCAGGCGAACTCAAAGTGCAACAAGAAGCCACGCCACACCTCCTTAAGTTGCACCTGGCTGCCCTGATGACCGAGGAGGAGCTGTCTGACGAGCAAAGAGCAAAACTCCAAGCTATTAGGGAGGCAGCCACCCCAAAGCCGAATGCCGCAGCATCAATAGCCCAGCAACTGTTGCAGCGGCACCGTCAGAACCAAGGCAAGAATCCAGAAACGAAGTAACCAAAGTTTGTGAAATCCTCCGCAGCGGTCATTGCTGTATCGTCACCGGAGAGCTGGGAACCGGTCTGGAAGATGTAGCGACAGGCGTTGCTTTGGAATTGGCGGGGGAGTTCTCCATTGCT
This sequence comes from Microcoleus sp. Pol12A5, assembly GCF_036701435.1. Taxonomy (NCBI): domain Bacteria; kingdom Bacillati; phylum Cyanobacteriota; class Cyanophyceae; order Oscillatoriales; family Microcoleaceae; genus Microcoleus; species Microcoleus sp. Pol12A5. The sequence goes on along the minus strand of NZ_JAUBQU010000007.1, from coordinate 90,325 downwards.
ACGGCTACTTACAAAGGAAGTGGTAAGAAATTCTTTCAGCAGTTAGCCGAACAATTGGACATTCCTACCGAAGTGGAGGATGACAAAGGTAAAGTTAAACAATTGACCTTAGACCAACTCAAAGAAGAAATCGCGCTCAATATTTCCACGGATGCGTTATTGCTGCTGCCCGAAGCCAAGCGCCTCACCACGGGAATTCGATTCTGGCTTGAGGATCTAATCGAAGCTGGTTGTCGGGTTTGTTGCTTGGCTGTGGCTAACCCCGGTCGCGATATCTTCATCAAGATGATCGAAGTTGAATTAGAATTGCCCAGCGATCGCGCTATTAGATCTGCAATGGAAGATGAAGCGGCTAAGTTGGGTTTGAATCTCACAGCAGCTCGGCTTTCCCAACTGCAACCGCTAGCGGGGAGGAATCCGATGCTGGCGAGGAAAGTAGTGCAGCAAGAGAAACTCGGTATCAATCAAACAGTGGAGCACCGCCAATATTTAGTAATGATGCCCATCCTGCTAGCTGGATTGTTCTCTTTTGCCGTGATTCGCTATGTGGGAATGGGAACAGGCAACAAGAACTGGCAAATCTTTGGTGGCGTTGCTTTAACTGCGGCGATGGCTGCCAAACAATTAGGGCGGGTCGAAGGTGCAAAGAAGAGGCTGGGTCAATGATTAGAGGTATTCCTGCAACAGAATCGCACAACTTACACCCAGAACAATGGGTGAATATTTACGAGCTTGGCATTGCAGGCGATGCTGAGTTTTATGACTGCTGTCAGGTGTCAGATTTAGATTTAGATGACCCCTCCGAATACCGTTTAGAGCTAATAGATGAAGCCGGAAAACTTATGCCTGTGGGAGAAGCTTTGAAATGATGGCGCTCACCCACTCTATTATTTCAGCAGCAGGAGTTTCATTGCTCCTAGGTACTGGTAATTCCCTGCATCTGGCATTAGCAATTGCCGGCAGTCAGTTACCCGATGTGGATACTTCTACGAGTACCATCGGGCAAATCCTATTTCCGATTAGCAACTGGATTGAGGAGCGCTTTCCCCACCGCTCGATTACTCACTGCTTCCTGGCAACTTGCGCTTTGGCTTTAGTCTCTGTACCTGTCTACTTTTACGCTGATTGGAAAACGTGGCTATCTTTACCATTGGGACACTTCATAAGTTGCTTCTCCGATATATTCACCAAACAGGGAGTGCAGTTCTTCTGGCCCTATCCCACTTGGTGTATATCGGTTTCAAACCCCAATCGACGCTTGCAAACCGGAGGCGCTGGCGAATACTGGGTGTTAGTTATTGCCACCATTACTTTGGCTGTAGCGATTAAACTAAGCGGAACGGGTGGCCCGACAGCATTGGTGGGGAATTCCCTGGGATTGCGCTCGAATGCCACGGAGATTTATCAAACCAACTCGGCTTCTTACCACGTTTACGCTCAGGTAAGCGGCACTTTTGCCAGCGATTCTAGTTCAGCAAACGGTAAGTATTTTATAGTAGCGGGGGAAGGTAACGAGTTTATTATTTACAATCAAGCGGGTTTGTGGAAAACAGGTACAAATCTAATCAGCAGCCGATTAACTGCGGAAGTAGGGCAACCCGCATCTGCATCAGTTCAATTGTTGCAGTTTGACGAGGAAGAGTTTGCCATAGCTCCCATTCCCGATACTCTCATCTTTGTGACGGGTACGCTAACAGTAGATGAACCAGATTCAATTAAAATAGTCGCTAACCCCAAACAGTTAGAGATAGCGAAACTAATCGGTGATAAAATAACTTTTAACTACTGTCCACTAGAAACAGCCATCAAACTACTGAGCGGACAATACATCACGGGTTCCCTAGAAGCCAAGATATTTAGCCCTAAACCAGACTTATGAGGTAGCCTATGAAAGAATATATAGCAACTGCATTGGGAGCGGGAGTTGTCGGATTCTTGCCTTTCCTCAACCTCAACCCGCAGTCTAATACACTAACACCCTCACCCGCATCCGCACCCATCCCCCGCTTACAAAAGCAACCGATTATTCAGCTACAGCAATCAACAAAACCAGGAAAAAGACATCGCATTCAAGTGCAAGTGATTTCCCTCAACGATTTAAAGATTGCTGAAGGATCGGAGGTAGCAGCCGGACAAATCATCAGCGACCGCACCGAAGAACGCCAATCCTTGGAAGCAGAACGCAAGCAAATCGAGAACAGCATCCAACAATTATCAATTCCTACGAGTAAACTAGCCGAACTTCCCGCACCCAACTTTGCCATAGAAGAAGCAGCCATCCAACAAATTAAGGATGAACTGCAACTAATGGAAGCCCACTCGGTAGCACCAGCACCAGAAACCTCGTTCAGATTTAAGGATGAGACGCTCAGGAAGTTATTAGAAGCCAAACAACTAGAAGAAAGAGCAGAAGCCATCACCGTTGAAGCGAACAACCGCACCAAACTTGCTGAATCTAAAGCAAGATTAGTGGGGCAACTAAATAGCGCCATTGCTGCACTCAACAAAGCTAAGAGCAATTACCAACACCAACAGTACGAGCATTCGCTGAACCTGGTGAGGCAACAATCCGAGATGCAGAGGCAGCAGTACCAAGTAGCCAGCTTGGTAGCTCAGAAACAGGAAATAGAATCGAAACTGCGGGAAATAACTCAGATTAAATCCCCCGTAGCTGGTAGAGTACGCCGCATTAAAAACCTGGGTCAAAAGGACAGGCAGATTAACTTAGAGGTGGTGATTGATGTTAAGTAAGAGCTATCAAGACTGTATCATTACTCCGCAAGAAGTAGGCTTTTTAGTTCAATTTATTTCTGGTGGTAAGGTATTGATAAAAGATGCCCACTTTTTTGAAGATTGCGAGAATTGGATTGACAGACAATTGACACATTTGACAATAGAAAAAGCGTTGGGGCATCCATAAATGCAGAAGTTCCTCAATGCCCTACCCCTGTTAGCCATTGCAGGTTTGATTTGGTTCCACTTCTACCAACCCGACGGCGATCAACCTAAACTAGCCAAGCCTCCCAGTCAAACAGAATCGCGTCGGTGTCAGGTGGTTGAAGGCTCGATTTACGACGGCGATACTTTTCGGGTTAAGTGTGACAATCGCGAACAAAAGATTCGACTGTGCGGCATAGATGCACCGGAAGCCAAGCAACCCCTGGGTATTGAGTCTCGGAATTACCTGCGTTCCCTAGTTGCCCAAGCAAAAGGTCAGGTCATAGTTATTGAGATGGATCGGGACAAGTACGGTCGCAGTGTCGCCGAAGTATTGCTAGAGTCACCATCAGGCGAACAATCAGTGCAAGAGGAAATGCTCAAAGCGGGTATGGCTTATCACTACAAACAGTACAGCGCCAATTGTCACAACCGTGAGGCGTTCGATATCGCAGAGGAGATGGGGCGATCGCAACAGCGGGGAGTGTGGGGGTTTCCCAATGGTGGTGAAAGACCTTGGGATTATCGCAAGCAAGATAAGAGCTGATTTACGCCAATGTTTGGTATACACCAAGCCAGTCAGGAGCGATCGCAACAGCAGGAAATGTGGCAGCTTTCCAATGGTGATAAACAACGGTGAAATTATCCTCAGCCAAAGCGTTAAATAGGGGTGCGGAATTGTTGTTTTGCCCAATCCAAGAGTTCGTCATAGGTGGAATAAGCGCACAGTATCCGCGACGAATCCCCTTTTTTCCTTACCGCAATCACTTTGCCTCTTCTATCTTCATAACCGGGCTTCCCGGTCATTTCTTCTAGCTCTAACTCAAAAAATTTAAGCGCTTGAATGAATTGGGAAATCTTATTGTCTTCCATGAGTTAATAGCTTTTTAATTTAATTGGTTCACCATTACACTGGATATATTTTAACTTGTCCGACGTATCCTTACGCACATTAGAAAAACACAATCCGTTGAGCTTTGGAAACAGGAAAATCGCTGGCTTTGAGCCTCCTTGAAGGAATGCTTAAAGCCGGGATTGTGGCAGTTGCCGGGAGCCAGCGTCAAGCTGGATTATCGCAAACAGAAGTAGGATGGGTCCCGCCGATGCAAGTGCGACGGCAAGCAGTTGCGACAAATCCACCCACTCAAAGAAGTTGATGGGTGTTTGCTGCCCCGATCCGCCGAGTACAGCGTCATAAGGGCGGGGTTCTGATTGGTGCATATTTTGGTTCAATCCCAGTAAAGCCCCTTTTTAAGGGGGCATAATTCCTAATTTCCCTTGTCAGGGGTTAACTCCTCAAGTATCTGCCAGACAACTTCAATATCGCGTAAATCAGCTTTTGTTTTCTTGCGCTTACCTTTCAGTAAGTTAAGTACCTCTGGGGGTTGTAATAATTTAAATTCAGCCACTGCCGGAAAAATCGGCGAGCAAGTCGCTGAGCCAAGTAGTGAGCGCACTACTCCCACTTCCCATTCAAGCTCGTATTTTTCTTCCTCGAACCCCTTAAAAGCTTTTTCCCACCGTCGATTCTCAGCCCTTAGTGCTTCTAATTCTTGCCTGAGTGATTCAACCTCATCATTTAATCTATTTACTTCATCAATCGAACCGCTTGTGTCATGGGATTCATCTGTCTTTACCTCTACTTCTGATCTGAAATTATTATTTATGTAACGCGGTTCAGCACCTCGGTCAAGCTGTCGGGCATAGTCGAGAGTAGAGTCCGCTAGGGCGCTCGGAACTCGAATGGTGCGAGTCGGGCCGCTATGCCAAGCAGCTTTAAAACGGGAATTTTTGATTGAGTCTTCGTATTTTTTAGGGTTAGGCATAACAAGCGAATCCCGTGTGTCAAGCGTTTCATTTAACATGACAGTCATGCCAAACAGTGTCAAGCGCGTGACACACGGTTTCTTGATTCCTGGCAACAGTTAAGGAGGGTGGCGGCTATTTTTCCGACGGTCTGAAACCGATTTTCTTCATTTCAGAAAAAATTTAGCAGCCCGTCGAAAAAATCCCGCTAGGGCTTTAGGCGGGGAAACTGCAATTTCTATATCTAGGGCATAGAAGCAAAATAAAACTATGATATCTAATTTCCATTGTAAGAACAATCCTAAATTAACAAATTATAAAGGTGGAGTATATTTTTTTAGTGCAGATACAATATCATTTTTACGCTCACTAGACAGCAACCTTAAAATTAATTTAAGGTATCCATTAGATTTTAAATCAAAAAAAGGCGAAATTAGAGTATGTAAATTTTTTTGATGATAAACAATTAGCGCTTTCTTATAATCTTTAGACAAAATTATATTCTTATATAAATCCAAATTTTTTTCGTAAATTTCATTAGCATTAATAGATGTCACTAAATTATCAAAAGTTTTTTCCAAAGAAAATTTGTCTTTACTCTCTTTTTCATTAAACTTATTTAACTTAAATTGAATTTCTGATGCAGAACGTTTGGCTACCTGATTTTGCAAATCCTGCTCTAGTTTATTAATAACAAAATTTGCAATTCGCTGACAGATATCGGACGAGTTATCAAAATTGAGGTGATTAGCAACAACTTCTAATAGTTCAGGAACACAGAATATGTTCTCAATTTCAGCCACATTCAACGCAAATATATTAAATGTTCTCAAAGAATCAATCTGATTTTGAGGTCTGTAATCCATATCAATGATACCAAAAGCTTCAACATCAGGATAAAGAGCTGAATTACCTCGCATTGCTTTAGTTGCCTCAATCACTTTTTCACAACCACCGCAAGGCATTATCAAAAATTCTGGATATACCGCCTCATAAACCTTATAATCTAAACCTCCTATATTACTTTCGACAAAAAGAATTTTTTTCCTGCTTCCTAAAATTTCTAATAAAATTGGTTCGGGTAAACCTTCAGTTTCTGGAACTTCACCCCAATTCCAGTGCTTACCATCATAACTTTTGAGCCATAATTTTTTAGCGCCTACTCTAGAAGCTGCAAAATCAATGTCATGAGTAATATAAACAAACAAGCAGCCCGGTTGTGCTTCCTCAATTCTTGACCAAAGTTGGCTCATTAAGGATTTATGAAGATGAATTTCAGGCTCATCTATAATTACAATTGAATCAGACGGTACACAGAGGCATTGTGCCATTAAATAAAAAGCTATCCGTTCTCCATCACTCATTTTTCCCCCGTGATAGATAGTCTTACCTGAAGTTAAAACATTAATTTTGTTGTCTTCAATCACAAGTTCTCTATGAGGTAAGAGATCTTTCCAAATTTCCAATAAAATATCATCTGGAGACTTTGGTATTTTAACAGTCTCGTTTTTACCTTCGCGTTCCCTTTTTTTAAGAAGTTTAACTACTTGGCTATCTCTTTGAGCTTTTCTAGCAAAAAGGAGAGTAAGTGCTTTTTCAGAGTCATTTAGACCATCCCTTATAGCTGAGTCATCGGAGAGGCCAGCATTTGACCATCTACTCATCATCTTTGCTATAGGGAAGTTCGACTTTAACAAAGAAGAGTCGCTAGTACCAAACAGTAATTCCTTTTCGGCTTCCTCTAAGCCCTTCAATGGCACGTATTCCGGAAAATACAAAGATTTTTGTGCTGAAATTCTATGAACTTTTTCAGAATTTAATTGATTCTGCTCTATCCAAACACCAAACTTGCTTTTCCCAGCACCGTTAGCTCCTATAATTACTACTGACCCGCAACAATCTAAAATTTCGGGTTTACTGTTTGCCTGCTTAGGAGGAACTTTCAATTTGTGGGTCGATATTACTTTGTGTTTCAACATTACAAAGAAGATAAATAAGTAACGTCTGTTCGGAATAAGCAAGGAAAGGGAGAAGCCAGTTAAGCTGAAGATTGTCAAACCGATTCAGCACGCATCTCCCACCTCTAGTTTAGAAGAACTATAGTGCCACATCGACGGTTTCTGCAAAATTTGAACTTCTCTGGCAACAGCAGTTGCTCGGCCAGGCGGTGAAAACACACCGACGCGCACAGGGACGCTCGCCTGAGCGAAATCATGACTATCTTGGTAGTGTTCCACCAGCATCACTACCGCACATTCAAACACTTTTATCTGGAACAAGTATATCGCTACGGGAATACCCCATTTTCCAGCTCACTCCAAAACCTTGTTCTAGGCGGGGATACTCTAATTTCCCCGCCTAAGTCCTGTAACCCTTGCTGTTACGTCAGGAAAGGGTTTTAAACTTATTGGTTTCATCCCCGGATTAAACAACGCCTTTTGCCCGTATATCGGCTACACCCTTACTTGGGAACGCAAGACCAACTATGCTTGCACTTGGGACAGGTTAAATTCAGTTGTCCTAAATTACTTGGAGCGCGTAGCTTTTGAGAACAATTTGGACAATCAATAACTACTTTTATAGGTTGAGCTATTGGAGTATCTGAAAAAAGTTGTTCGACAAGTTGGTAGACTTCACTAAGGGAAATATGACCATTTTCTAAAGATTGCACCAATTGATGAGCATCGTCAGGACTAATTAAATTATTAGTGACCGCTTCTTTCAGCACCAAATAAAATCTTGTCTTATCTTGCTGATCAGAGTTAGACCGCCTCTCTTTAGCTTCCATTTCTCTTAACAGTTCTTCATACTCATTCAATAACTGCTTACGTTTACCTTCATGAGAACCACCATCTTTGATGAGTCTTGATACACCATATACAGTAGCTCCGCCAACTACAGCAGCACCCGCAACGAGGGCAGCAGGAGCAGCTAAAAGCATACTAATACCTGTTACGGCTGTGACAATGGGTATGGAAGCGGTGGTTGTCCCTAAAAGTGCTGCTGCTGCTCCAGCTCCACCAGCGCCTAATGCAGTCACTCCAGCACTAGCAATAACTTCCAATCCATCAGTCGGATTATTTTTCATTTCATCAATTAGTTTAATCAGTTGTTCTTTCGTCAATTCTTCCTTGTTATACATTAGTAACTCTCGGTAATTTCAGGTGGAAAATTAAGCTGTAACAACGTTACGAAATACAATATTGAATACGTCTGCAAACAGAGAAAAGAAATCTTTAACGATTTCACCAACATCTTCACCCACGTTTGGAAATTGTTTGTCTAGTCTATACCCAACCACAGCACCCATTACAGTAACAGTTATTCCCAATGCTGCTGCCACCGGAACTAAAACTTGTCCTAAAAATGGTACTGAAGTTATTAAACCTGCAATAGCAGCCCCAACTACAGCACCTATGCCAGCACCCACTACTAAAAATGGATGAGCCTTAACAAACTCAAGAATTTTTAGCAGTACAATTTTTCCAACAGCAAAAACTTTACCTCCAACCTTTTTGGTAAAGGTAATTAGTTCATGCAATCGACTGATAAATTCTTTGGGAAGGTTAAGCTCTTGAAGTTGTGCGTATACTTCACTACTTTTTGTTGAGTTAGCTTGTGCATTCCAAAGTGCAAGTTTTAAATTTGCTTGTCCTTTAGATAAATTTTGATTGTTCATCTGTAACTATTGATAGTGGCAGCTATATACATATAGTATATTTAACCTTTTTTCAATTCAGTGTCTACCGAAATAATACTTAAACATCAACTCTTTACATAAAGACCTGTGACATAAAAAAGCTAGAAAGTGCCAACCTTACCAAAAACCTCACCGCTCCGACCGCTCTCTGTGTGCCAGCCCCTCCCACCTCTCCCAGTTTTTAAAAAAGTGCGAGGTTTGATGTCGCACCTGTGAAGCAAAAAAGCTAGACCGCCACCGCTCCGACCAACACTGCCTGCCACTGCCACCGCTAGACCAGGGCAACTGTGGCAACACTCCGACCGATGCCGCTAGACCCGCACTAGACCCCCGTGTTGTGCGCTTGTGACGCACTTGCCACCGCTAAAGGTGGAATCATCCCCAAACCCGCTAGACCCCGCCAAATCGTGCTTTTTTCAGCCTGTCGCCGTCGGTTCAGTCGATTGCCCCCTGTCAAGACGATCGGATTGAAGCCCTAACCCCGTACTTATTGGTTGAAAACCCCCTGTTATTGACAGTAAAAAAGCCTCATTTCTCCGCCTAAGCCCTGTAAACTTTGACGCTTCATCAAAATACTCGCACATCCTAAGATACAGATTGAAACATCTATAAATCAAATTTCTGTAACTGATGTTTCAAAACCTGTATTACCTTTCTTGATATTTACCAGATAATTATTTTTATTGGCTGGTATAATTCGCTTATCTGGTAATATATCATCACCCAATTTATAAACAAAAATATTTAATTCACACTGATCTGGTTCCAAAAAAATACCAACACTTCTTATTTCAAAAACTTTGATTTTGTTATTATCCAATGTTATATCTTCAATATTACCATCTCGATAAATTACTTTTACCCGAACAGATTCACCATAAGTGTTGGCAACTTGTACAGTTCTAGAAGTCATGTTTTTATATTTCATTAATAGAGAGTAGATAAAATATATCATAATACATCAACTATTTATATAAATACCACTCAAACCCGCTGCCGTCAGGTGGTGGCGGGTTTTGCTTTTTAAAAATATGTGAGGTTTGCACTCGCACCTGTGACAAGAGAAAGCTAGACCGCCATCGCTCGACACTCCGATCGCCCCGACAGTGGCAAACGCATTAACACAAATTTCCCCGTCTAAAGCTTATAACCCTTGCTGCCACATCAGAAAATTTATTTTCTTTCAGTGTCAAAATATCTCTCAGATTCATTTTCTGGCGCTCTCCATCTAGCTCAAGTAGTGCACGATTGGGCGTGTGGAAGTAAGAGTCGAGAATGGTTCGCAAATCACCCCAACCTCCATAACTTTGACCGTACCCCAGAACTTACGGGGGAATTGGCACCGGATTACCTCACAAATCTAGTTTTTTCAAATTTTTCATGTTGCGAATCGCCTCCGGGATTTCAGTAATCTGATTATAACTGAGGTCAAGTAATTCCAAATTCGACAGTTGTCCCAGCGCCTCTGGGATGGAGCTAATCTGATTATAACTGAGGTCAAGTAATTCCAAATTCGACAATTGCCCAAGCGCTTCTGGGATGGAGCTAATCTGATTTTTACGAAGTTTAAGCTCTGTCAGATTGGATAGTTGCCCAAGTGCTTCTGGGATGGAGCTAATCTGATTGTTATAGAGGGCAAGCTCTGTTAAATTTGACAGTTGCCCGAGTGTTTCTGGGATGGAGCTAATTTGATTATCACCGAGGTAAAGCTCTGTCAGATTCGACAATTGGCCAAGCGTCTCTGGTATGGAAGTAATCTGATTCCAACTGAGGTAAAGCCATGTCAGATTCGATAGTTGCTCGAACGCCTCTGGGATGGAGGTAAGCTCATTGCCCCAGAGGTCAAGCCGTCTTAGGTTCGACAGTTGACCAAACATCTCTGGTATGGAAGTAATCTGATTCATCCTGAAGTCAAGCCGTGTCAGATTGGACAGTTGCCCGAACGCCTCTGGGATAGAAGTAATATTATTGTTACTGAGATAAAGACTTTTCAGATTGGACAATTGCCCGAGCGCCCCTGGAATGGAGGTAATCTGATTGTTATAGAGGTCAAGCCCTCTCAGATTGGACAATTGCCCGAGCACCTCTGGGATGGAAATAATTTGATTGTTAGCAAGGTCAAGCCATTTCAGATTGGACAATTGCCCGAGCGCCTCTGGAATAGAGGTAATCTGATTGCCCCTAATGTCAAGCTCTATCAAATTGAAAAGTTGCCCAAGTGCTTCTGGAATAGAGGTAATCTGATTGTTACTGAGGTCAAGCCGTGTCAGACTTGACAGTTGCCCGAGCGCTTCTGGAATAAAGATAATATTATTGTGACTGAGGTCAAGACCTTTCAAATTGAACATTTGTCCGAGCGCTTTTGGGATGGAGGTAATCTGATTGTTATTGAGCTCAAGCCGTTCTAGATTGGACAATTGGCTGAGCGTTTCTGGGATGGAGGTAATCTGGTTGTTATTGAGGCCAAGCCATGTCAGATGCGTACACTTGACAATTTCCGGTGGTACTTCTTGCAACTGCAAACCCGATAAATTTAATTTAGTCAAATTTTCATCAGCAACCTGCTCAATTCGTCGCACTGCTTCTTCTCGACTCATGCAGTTTACCTCTCAGTAACATTTATTTCATTGTGACCAGAATTTAGCTTGTTGGAAAGCGACATTTTCCTGCCTAAGCCCTGTAACCCTTGCTGCTACATCAGGATATCAGCATATCCTGAGCCAGAGCCTGGAACCGCTAAGGTCATTGAATAGTTTCAAGCGCGTGACACACGAGTTTGGGTGTCCTTTCGGACGGCAGTGCGGAGATTTTTCCGACGGGCTTCTAAATTTTTTCACTTCGGCAAAGGTTTAACAGCCAGTCGTAAAAATCCCGCTAGAGGTTTAGGCGAGGATACCCATTTTCCCAGCCTAGAGCTTGAAAGCATTGCAGTTACATCAGTAGGACTTACGCATCGAAAAGAAATCTCGTTGGTCTGGGCATCAGTTATGAGGCTGAAAAGCTCACTGCCTCGTTGAAAATTTGACTGAGTGCGTAAGTCCTAATATTGTAGAGCGATCGTTCTACAAGGCGTAAATATCCGGGAAGAGTTATGGTGCTCTACCCCTGAGTTTATTTAGGTAGCCATCCTAGATAAGATTTCCGACATATTATAATAACCAATACTCATCCAGACACAGACTCCAATTATGGTTATGATAGCCGCCCAACGGCGAGTTTTTATTGGGTGAGCGAGGATCATTGCTAGTAATAAAGCTGTTAGACTAAGTGCAGCAACAATCAAATGCACTTTGTCATATACTAAATAAAGTAGCGTAAGAGGACCAGCTAACGCTCCTGCTATCCAAACTGGAACTAATATCATATAACCAATATTATAAAATGCAACGTGCAAAATTATTATTACGCAGCATACTAAGATTGTTGGTAGAAGAACAGATAAACGTCTTGGCATAAGTTATGGGGAATTTAAGAAGGACAAATCTAGTTTACAAAAAAGGCGATCACTAATTGCACAAAAGTCAAAGCACCAGATAATGCCAGTTAGTCTTAACTTGCTGGGAAGTTAGCGATCGCGTCTACTCCGGAGATTGCGAAGGAAGTTCCGCTGATTGCGAGAGAAGTTCCGCGCAATAGTAGTTGATTTGTCTCGAAGTTAGAGAGTAGGGTGCTAAGTAAGACAAAATGTAAGACAAGTAAGACACCCCAACACCCGACAAAGCAAATTTACCCATAACATTTACACCTAAATTAGGCGAGCTGACAATGTTGGCATCAAACCTATACGGGGTAAAGTGTTAAGCGTTTTTAGATGTTTAGACTTTTGGTGGTGAATTTTAGATTCTCGATTTCAAGTTTCAAGTTCAAATATTTAATTGTCAAATTTTTTAAAAACTGAGAGAAACACAAAATTTCAAATCCAGATAGCTCTTATACGATGTTCACGGGGAAATTCCCCGGCGATCGCAACGAAGATTGTAGGTAAGGATTCAGGTCACTGAACTCCTTGCTGGGCAAAGACTTTAGATATGGAGCTTGATACTAAATCAATCTCTATTCTCAATAAACCACGAAAAACTGTCACTTCTCCTCGTTTATTGACAATTAACCACGAAAGACAAAAACCCTTATTTTGCCCTAAAACCCTTGCCAGACAAGCGTTGGAGCCGCAAGTTTTTAGACCTGAATCCTTACGATTGTAGATTGCAGCCGATGGCAACCCAAAGCGAGTTATACAATGTTCACGCCCAAAAAAGTTTCGGAGCGGAACGAAGTTTGTACTTCCTAACCATCGGCAGAAGGGTAGTGCTGGATGAGATGTGAGGCTAGGCGAGTTGATTAGTATCTCAAACTCGCGTTATCCCGCATGACATAGCACAGATTCCACAGTTTTTGGACAACATCAGTTGTTGGGGTCATAAAGCAAGATTTTGACTCGACAAAAATTAAGCATTCAATCCAATCAACTCATAAACCTTGAATGGGTTTCCTTCAGGTTTGAGTTGGGTCGAGTCTCTTTCTCTCACCTGAACATACTCTACACAACTTTCATACGTCTTTTGACCAATCAAAATGTCGCAGCCATATGGGTGCGCTTGTTGACTCAGGTGATTAGCCACATTTACCCCATGCCCCACCGCAGTGAACTCCATTCGTTGAGGGGAACCAACATTACCGCAGAAAACACGATCTGTATTGATGCCAATTCCTATCCTCAGCGGATGTTGCTCTTCTGGGAACCAGGAACTGTTGATTTCTGGTAGTCGCTCTCGCATTGCCAATGCCGCTTTAATTGCCATCAGCGCATGGTCTTCTAAGGGCAGTGGTGAATTAAAAACTGCCATAATCGTCGAATCAATGTATTTGTCTAATGTGCCTCGATGATTGAAAATGGTTTCCACCATCACTCCAAAATAGTGGTTGAACAGCTCGACGCGAGTTTCTACTTCCATTTGCTGAGTTAAGCGCTCAGCTCCGTAAAGATTGGCAAACAAAATAGAAACTTCTTTCTCTCCATCGTTTGAGGAGGGATCGCTTGAATCTACTAGCTTTTCCTTACGTGGCTTTAAAGATCCAACATTGGGGCGAAAGTTTTTCAGTTTTTCCAGTAATTCATCAAACTCATCAGATTCATTCGGCATATCGCCCAAGGGTACGTTTTATAGATGGAACACTAACTGATATTCTGCCAAAGCCGATCGCGGATGTCCGTTAAGAGCCACTCTAACTGACTGTTAAATTGCCGTTATAAATACTTATTCCCTCAACCCAACCACTAGAAGCGCTACAGATTCATCAGGATATAAGTATATCCTGAGCCAGAGCCTGAAACCGCTAAGGTTATTAAATAGTCTCAAGCGCGTGACACATGGTTTTTGATGTCCTCAGCCGGACGGGCAGGCGGCTATTTTTCCGACGGTCTTCTCAGTCTTTTCACTTCAACAAAGACTTAACAGCCCGTCGAAAAAATCCCGCTAAAGCTTTAGGCGGGGATATCCCAATCTTCCCACTCACTCCAAAACCTTGTTATAGGCGGGGAAACCCAAATTTCCCCGCCTATGACTTGAAACTGCTACAGCCAAATCAGAATAAAAATTTGACTACTTTCCAAATGCCTGCTCCAACAAAGTAGAGTCTTGGGAAATATCACGCAAAAACTTTTCAACTAGACCTTAAAAGAGTTTATTAAAATCTTCTTCTCCTAAGGTAACGTCCTCATTTGGATTACCTTTAGTTACCTTACCTTGACCTACGGAATGATACGACTTGACTTTGACTCATTGTAAACACCCTGTTTACATTATTTAATAATGACCCAAAATGCTTACAAATTTAAAAATTAAAAATTTTAGTGCTACACGTGTTACAATAAATGGGTTCTTTCATAAAAAATCCAATGAGCAAAAAATTGCTTAAACCTGGTGAAAAAACCCCCGTAAGCGGTCAGTATGAAATCACTGGTCCGCGCGGGGGTAGTACGGGAAAAGAAATCACTTCTATCAAAGGGAAACCCTTGCCCCCTACTCCAGAAGCCAATCAACGATTAAAGTTGACCGATGAAACTAAACACTAAGGGAAGTAAGAACCCTTATTAAGCGCTAAAGGCTCATCAGTTCACGCTGGTGAGCCTTTATTAATTTATACTTTATCCTTTTTTAGCCCTTAATAAGTAAAATCCAACTAAATAAAATGAGAAAAAGTGTAAAGAAATGTAAAGAAGTAAGCCCCAGCTCCTCAAAACCTTTGGTCAGTTTATTATCAACCCTGAGTTACTCAATATCAATAACGTGAAGTTTGGTCAAGATATATGTATTTCCTAGCCTAAGACGTGTAACCGTTGCAGCTACATCAGGTTAGTCCAGTATCCTGACCCAAAACCTAAAGCACTACAGCTAGGCGGGAATATCGAGTTTTAACCACGTTAGGTAACGTCCCTTAGAGGAGCCAAAAGAAGGGTCAATTAAGACCTCCAATGATTAGCCTTTATTTGATTACAATCTGTAATTTATGTTGCATACATAGCGGTCTAACGGTGAACTTGTGCGGCGGCAAGTAAGCTTGAACTCTTACAAATAGCCTCTATTCCGCCCTCACTAATACAGTGTTAAACTACGGTTTAACCAATATACTTGATCGTGATTGGATAATTAACTAATTATGTTTTCTAGCACCTCCACAGCTTTTTTAACGTTCTTATAGTAATTTGACACTGTAGAGTAGCTTACGCCTACACTCTTGCCATGAGCTATTGCATGACGGGTAGTAACTATACTATCTATAGAGTCTTTAATTTCATTATCGATGTTGCTTTTCGCTGCGATCTGACTAATAAAATTAGTTCCCCAATCTGAATGGAATTTGCCCAATATATCTATAATTTTGTTGGTTTTACAATTGGTTATCCCTTTAATTTCTTTACAAACAAAATTTTGAATATAAGGCGAGGCATTTTTTACGGCATATGTTTCCAGTAAGATTCTTAATGACTCTTCAATATAACCCGATACTAAAATACATAAATATCTTGACCACTCGCCTTGGTCAGCGGGGTCTGAAATAGAAGAGACTTTGTTAAAACGGGCATCGATCTTTTGACGATGAGAGGAAATAAATGAATTCATCAGTGCATATTTCTGTAAAGCTCTTCAACATATTCCATCCTCGACATTACACTCCTTCTACTTATAGTTGAACGTCGAGAAAGCGACCAGAAATACTCATCATCAATAAGCAATTTATAGAATCTTCTAAATGTTGGAAAACTTAATTCTTTTGGCAACTCTCTAGCTACCAAAACCATTAAACTCTCATACAATACTCGGTTGAACACTTTTTTAGGGTAGAAAGCCTTTGAGCCAATGCAGCTATGAATAAACTCAATGGTATTTAGAAATATATTTTGAATCTCATCTTTGGAAATTGCTTCTAAGTTCATATTCCTCAGCATAAAATGATTGAGAAAAAAAACCACATCATCTGAATAGCTTTTTATGTCAAAGTAAAAGGCTAGGAATCTCAGTATTAACTCTTGCTCAGTAGATCGATTATCAGATTTACTATATAACGCTCTCCAAATATTATTTTTTGAGAGGTCTTTAATTAAATTACTGAAAGAACCATGATAAAGAGCGTTTCGGATTTCCTGCGGATTTAAAGGAGTACCTGTAGTATTTAATCTTTCAAATAAGTAAAACATCCCAATGGGGTCATAATTCTCAGAGATAATTGTGCAATGGATAATTGCATTATCAAGAGAGCGTCGATTAGTGGGAGACAAATTGGAATAAGTCAAACCCGAGAAAGGGTGTACCACCCGTTTCAGCTTAAATGGTGTTCCATTTGGAAAAGATTCTTTATAAAAATATTGCAGGGTTTTCAAGCGTTGCTGACCGTCTATAACGAGATACTTGCTAGAAAATTTATCCCTAGCTAAGAAGAGCGCAGGAGTAGGTAGTCCAATCAACAGGGATTCAATAAAACGTGATGCTTCATCTTCTTTCCAAACATACTCTCTTTGAAAGGCTGGAATAATGAAGTCTTCTTCCTCCATCCTCTTAACTAGGACATCAACAGGAAAATCTGCGCCGTAGTATTCTACGTCTAATCTAGCGCTTGTAATTTCTTCGGTGTCATGGTTCATCGGTATCTATGTTTAATGGGGAAGTCAAATAAGTCTTGGAAATCTTAGAGCTCATCCGTCACTTTTGCTGGACATCACCCCCTATATCGGTCTTATCCCAGATTAACCTAATATCGTACCTACCACTCCAATGTGGCTTTGTCGCTTGCTGGAAGCGGAGCCTTCGGGGAGCATACCAAGGTGGAGTATTGGAGTGTGATCACCCCTTGCTGTAAGTTGGGTTGAGCCGGGCAAATCCTTCATTGTGAATCACTAGATAAGGTGAAACCAAATCATAACTCGATGGGGCGATCACACCAAGGGTTTTATCCTTCAACCCGACCTACAAGGTCGAGTGTCAGTAGAAAGATATGAACAATGTTCCCCTAGGAATCTAAGCGGTGCTGCTAAGTCAGGATAGGAGCATATCCTGACCCAGGGCTTAAAACTGTTAAGGCTAGGCGGGGAAAACCAATATTGCGGGTATACACCAAACTCTGACACGCATCTTGGTCTTAGATTAAAGTTGAGTTTGGCTTTTCTTCCAAAGTTTAACTAGCCGTCTAAAATCCTCATTTTCATCGTTTGTCAGCACTGCTTTAACAGCTTCTTTGACTCCCAATTGATGCACTCGGCAATAGACATCATGGGCTGCTGCGGGGTCATTGTCCGCGATTGCTTGGAGTATCCGCGCTTGCAACCTTTGAACCTGCTCTTGATGGGTGGCGGCAACTCCGTCGGCGGTTGGTTCGACTGACAGAGTGGATTCATCGGATGAATGCGGGGTGTGAAGGGGTTGAGACGGGGTTGGCAAGGGGTTTGTCTGTTGGCTTAAATTCGCATCTGGTAAGGGTTCTGGTATTTCAACGGGGTTGGTGGGGTACGAACCTACTTTTTCTATTATTTCTGACTGATGATTTGTGATGTGGTTTTCTTCAGTTAACGAAGAGGAAGATTCTAACTTTTCACAAAAGTGATGACTTGTGATTTGGATTTCCTCAGTCAACGAAGAAGATTCTAAGTCTGAAAAGTTTTGAGTATCATTACCCCGTAAATGGCTGTAATCCACGTCTGACAAGGATTCGGAACCCCTTACTAACCCCTTGCTAACCCCGTTGCACCCCGTATCAGTGGGAAGATTCTGGGGAATAAGCGCCGAAAGTGAATCGGAATGAGTGGGTGATGTTTCCCCCTGGTCGCGAAACCTCAACCCTTCAAACCAACTGCGGCCGCCAGAGCGCTTCCACTTGACACCGCTAAGTTCAAGGTAGTCGTTGCAGAGTTCCGAGAGCATCTTGGGATACTTGATATGAGAAACGGCCTTGAGATTGGAGTCGCACCAATTTTTGTAATGTTCGTAGAGTTTACCCGTCGGCACAGAAGCAGTTGGATCTACAATCAAGCAATCGTCGAAGTGAGCCGCGACGCTGTTGGTTTGCAGCTTCATATCCCACTCCTGGAGTTTGAATTCTGCAATCTGATTCTTGCCCACTCCTTGAATGCGTTCGCTAACGGTGCTGTCAGACAGGTTGAGAGCTACGGCAATAAGCTGAGAGATTTCTGCATCCATCCCCGTTTCAATCCTCGAATTTCGCAGCACCGTTGGCAGCGGATTATCGAAATGAACGAGGCACAAGCGGCGGTCTAAACCGGTAGTATCGCCTACAAAGATTGGGTTGTTGCTTCCAACAATTAACAAGCCGTAGAAGAAAGCATCAGAAGCCGGCTTGTACACTTCCCGGTAGCTGACGGCATCGCCACCAGTCAGGGATAATATGGCATCCACACCCGTAGCAGCGCGCTCGTCTGGACAGGCTACCAATTGCTTGTCGATGATGCTGGCCATTGTGGAGCCGTCATCCATATTTCTGAGCTTGCATCCCTTCCAATTCTCCCGCCCTACTATTTTCTGGAGCAGCCGAATAAACGTACCCTTACCGCTACCCGGCTTTCCGATTAAGTGGACGAACATCTGCAAGTCAAAAAACCGGAACTTAAGCAATCCATTGATGACTGCCAACAGCTTGAGGATTTTCTGGCGGTCGCCCTGCATTGCCGTATTCATCCATCGGTAGGTGTTTGGGCAATTGTTGCGGAGCGTTTCAATCACATCGGCGTCAGTTCCCGTCAATGGCTTGTACGGGTAAGGCAAGTAGGAAGTAAAGCCCATACCCGGAGAATGTTTGAGGATTTCTCCCGTCAGGCTGTCCCATACCGAATCGTCGAAAGCGATGTAGCGCTTCCTATCCCAGATATCCCAATGCTTAACTCGCAAGTCATCAGTCAGCAGGCTCAGCACGTCTGTGATGTAACTAGAACCTTTGTACTCAATATTTCTGGCATCAATGGTGGTTTTGACCAGGGTTCTAAAATTCCCGTCGTCGGTACGTTCCCAATGCTTGCCCGTCCAAATCCGCCAAGTTTTGGTTTCGTTATCGAATTTCCAAATCTGACCGTAATCTTCAGCTAACTGATGGGCAAGCCGTCTCGGTGTGGGTGGCTTTGATGCTGTTTTGTTGTCACCCTCGTCGTCAAGATTGCTCTCCCAGTCCTCAAAGCTAATTGACTTGACGAGCATCCGCCTGAACTCTTCTATTCCTTTTTTCTGGATAAAATCATCCATACCTTTGGTTTCTCCCTCAGTGCCCGGTTCCCATTGTGCAGTAATGCTGCGAACGGGAATGCCCAACTTAAGCAACTGGTGGCCGAGTTTCCGCTGTTCCCAAATGACGCTCTTGTTGGTCGCTGCATCTGCATCAAAGGCAATGATGAAGCCAAAACCGGCACGGGCGTAAGCTTCCAGGGTGGGAACGAGATAGCGCTTGTTCTGCAAATCGCTAGCTTTGGCCGTCAGCCCCATACTGATGCCCATTAAGGCAATTGTAGGTAAACCGTTGCTGCATCCAGCGATCGCCTTAAAAACCCCCTCTGTGATGATGAGGTAAGGCTGGTCGTTGATGCGGTAGCAGTGTTGCTTGAGATTTTCTGGCTCCCAGTAGCTTTTATCGGTAGGATGCTGGGGTAAGAATGCGTCGTATTCACCAACGGGAGTTCGATATTTGGGTGCTTTCTTGCAGCTTTCTGATTTCCAAGGCTTGTCCGGCCTGAATTGAAATTGTGTGGTTTTTCCCACGAATAGGATGCCGCCAGACTTCGCCGTATAGCCCAAGTAAACTGATGCCTCGTCTGCAGATGCGGTTCGGCAGTTGGCAAAGCTCCAATCGTTCAACAATCCCCGGCTCTCAATGTGGCTCTTGTGTTTGGAGGAAAGATACGCGGTAGATTCAAATTGCTGTACAACGTTCATAGATGCCTCTCTTCGCTACTCATAGCGGTGCTAACTGGTTTTTTTTGCAAAAACCCGCTAAATGTAGAAGAGACGGCCCGGCGCTGTAACTACCGTTGACGTGCAAAGGTGCAAAATCTGCGGTAATGGCAGAAATGAACTATGATGAATCTAAACTTTTTTTAATTTGTTTGTCTGCCGTCTCTTCTAAAGACTGCGGACTCTTTTTTTTGGTCTGGTCTAATCGATGCGGTCGCTTGTCGGCAACAGCCTTTTCAAATTTTATACGCCGGCGTATTGCAAGCGAGCGTTAGCTGGCAAGGAATTTGGGAATCAAAAAATCCCAATTGTTGCCGAGGACAATTAGCTCGGTTCCTCCTCACCCCCCGGCATTCTCCAAGGATCGATGCCGTTTTCTCTGAGTAAACGCTCAAAGTAGTCGCGCTCGCTTCTTGCTTCATCGTCAACCCAAAACGCTTCTCTAATATCCTGTTCGAGTTCTTGAACTCGTTGGCTCAGAAGCTCGTTTCTTTCAGTCTCGGTGCGGGTAACGCCGAAGGCAGCGTCAAAGCGACGTTCGAGAGTTTCAGTCAGCAAAGACATGACCAGACTTAACGCTGTCTTGTTTCCTCGTGCCGCTTGCCACAGCCAGTAAGCTCCGACAATTTCCAACGGCAAAGCCCGAATTCGACTACCCCCACGCACTTGCCCTGCATCGGGTTCTATTTCAGAAGTCGCGGGCGTATAACCTTCTCCTAGTAACGTTTTCAGTGCTTTGGATTGCAAAAATTCGCGGGCGTTTCTTTCTGACAAACCAACACATTCCGCTGCCTGTGTCTGGCTCATCCGATAACTGCCATCTGGCAGCATAAACCCATCGATTGTGAGGGAACCTATTTGCACCGAGGCTCGAACGGCTCTAACTGATTCGGTCATATTTTCTCCCGTGTTTGACCTTTACTCGAACGCTTGCTGATTGTTGTCGCCGGCTTCCTGTGTTGTACCAACGCCGTGGTTCTGCTAAGCCTGAGCTTTGTTCGCAAACCGCTGTGGAGTTTTAACCATTCGTTACATGATATTATCGTGTAAATCCAAACGATTCTTTCTCCCTAGTTTACCATAAGATATAAGGTGAACTAGGGACAATTATGTTGGTAATAAAAAGACGTTCTATCGATAAATTTGTAAAACCTGTGAAAGCACGCGAGTTTTGTAGGCTGTGGTTCAATGCCGATGCCCAGATGGAAGCTACTAGGGGCTATAGAGCGGAATGCGTTCGCTTGTTGAGTCGTATCCTAGCCGTGCAAACAGAGACTATTTCGAGTAAATGGGGAAGCGGCATTGATTTCGAGAAAATGCCCGAACAGTACGAACGAACCCTCGCTTATGCCAATTCTCTCCGTTCTATCCTTGACGCAGCGGGCAACAACCCCGAACTCTCCAACATTATTGCCGAGCGCCTCAAACAATCCCATTAGTAATTCACCGGAAAATAATACCAGATAGTATATGGTAAACTCCTTGACCGACCCTAACGCAGGTTTTAGTGTGGGAATGACGCCCTGGTGCAGTGGTGCAAACACTTTACCCAGGACTTCTCCCATTCGCTGATAACACCAGCTACCAAGGAGCAACCTTATGTTCGCAGATTACGGGCAGCCATCGCAACCCGCCCAACCAAGCTTTGTAGAAATACCCAATCCCCGCGTCACCACCACAATGGGACGCATGGAAGTGACCGATGTTCGCTCTGAAACTGTCACCGGTCGCGTGTTGGATGACCGAGATAATTTGATAGAGGAAGACGGAAATCCAGTTTACATCTGCGTTCGGAAACACGAGATTTTGTGTGACACCGAACGAGCCAACATGATGAGTTGGTGGGAACTGGAGGAACAAGCGGTTGCGGGACACACAACGCCCCGAAAATATTCCCTTGAATCCTTGATTAATCGCTTGGACGGACTCAACTTGGATGAGCTTTACGCTGTGCGAACCTTTGTTTGTTTGGAGAGCGACCCGTTCAAAGCGTACTCCGGCACCGTCAACAGCGACTTATCCCACTTGCAGGCTTGGTTCCCGACAGTGCGAGTTCTTGAGCGTGTCGAACAAAACCAACTAGCAAGCGCATTGTGCTGGCGGATAGCTAGCGACTCCAACGCATCAAGCGCACCCACACCGGGTGATGGGAGGAACGATTAATTATTGAGTTGATAGAAGATGCCGTCTTCAATTTCTCTTTTAGTCCAGTTAGTGGGTTGAGTGTTTTTATTGAGCAATGATGCAACCTATAACTAATCACGCCAAGAAAGAATATCTGGAACATCCCCCATGCGACTAATCCCCTAAAACGAGTATGAGGCTCGAATTATGACAACAAACTTTGATATCGGGTTGCCAACAACACCAAGTTTCAGACCACAAGTGGTTTATTCGCAAAATCTAAATTTTGTCCCTAGTTCAGACGATACTTTACCGTCGGTCATTCCTGGTGCGGTCAGTTTGCCAGCTCAATCTGATGGCTGTGAACGGGTAAGGGTAATGGTTTTTGGATCGAGCTACGGGGTAACATACACGATTCGCTGGCTTTACGGGCTACAGTTCGCTCATATCAGCGAGTGGAGTTTCCTTATGCCTGCTCCAAATGAGGGTGAATTTATGAGCATTGTTACTAAGCGAATCCCATTGAATCCAACTAACTAAGTGGCATAGAACTTGGTAACAACTTGGTAATAAATTGGTAACAACTTTGTAGCAAGGCTGGCGATAGTTTCATCTGTATCAAAAGCAATCGCCAGTTTCTTCTATCAGACATCAGTGAGGCACGACTATGACCAACGGCAACGGGTCTAACGGTGACACGTCTAACGGTGACACGCCCCAACCTGATCCAATACAAAAGTTAACGGAATACGTCGAATCTGTGGAAATTTCTCTGGAAATCCAGGAGGATAAAACAGATGCCATTGAAGATCAGGTGGCAAATCTTACTGAGCAGATAACCGAGTTAAAACAAGAAATAAAAGAGATGTATGGAGATGAAGAGGACTGGCAACGTATGTCAAAGACTTGACGGGCTTATCACACGCCGTCAGGCTAAAAACCGATTGCAACGCTCCAAGCTGGAGCGAACCCAGCGCTTGCGAGATGAAGCTGCTTTGACCCGACCTTTTAGAAAGTCTCCCCTGCTAGACTTCGTTGATGATTTGGTACATAGACCCCCAAATCAAGAACAGATGCGCCAGCTCAAAGAACTACTTCTAGAAGAACAGAAGGCGATCGCTAAACTGATTGCCTTAGTTGACCAGCATCTAGATTGAGGTACTCCCCTGATTGAAGCAGAGGTGATTCTTGAAAGATGTTATGAGGCGGTCAATAGACACGCCTCTTTATCTTTTTAAGGGCGCGAGCCTCAAAGTTATCAAAACTTTTAAACCAAAACCTACACTGTTTTAATACTTTTAACTTATTATTGATTTTTTGCAACCAACTGAGAATATGGCAGCTCCAAAGTTAACGAAAAAGGAGCGATTTTGAAGGTAACAGGTAAGAACGGCAAACCTTTGTACGGCATGGTATTAGAAGCAGTTCTCGAAAAATAGAGCCGAACGAAGAGTAACGGTGAAGCGGGATGAGTTGTTTCAATTCGCAGACTGTGACACTTATTTGATAACAATACTCCGGACAGTTTTTAAGCAGCCAGAGTACCATAAGACAAGACTGAAGGAAGGTTAGGGTGATTTAAAATCAAATCCGGGTCTAAATCTAAC
Source organism: Microcoleus sp. Pol12A5 (assembly GCF_036701435.1). Classification (NCBI taxonomy): domain Bacteria; kingdom Bacillati; phylum Cyanobacteriota; class Cyanophyceae; order Oscillatoriales; family Microcoleaceae; genus Microcoleus; species Microcoleus sp. Pol12A5. Next base: position 66,707 of record NZ_JAUBQU010000007.1, on the reverse strand, counting down.
TTATCAATAAAGGTAGAAAGTAGATGCTTATTGAATTCCAGACGTTTATAAGAGGCCATAGAAAACACAAAAGATTTGGCAGATGAATGACAACTAGAAAGTTCATGTTTGGCTAAGTTTAAGGCAATTAGACTGGCATTAAAGTGAAAATCAAGCCGTGGTAAATGACGAGCTTGACAATCTGAAAAGCCCGTAAATTGCTTGGCATCACGAAAAATAAATTCTATCTGAAAACGAGCCTGATAATATTCAACAATTTGCTCAGGCGGTAAGTGAATATCAGTGCTAAATAATAAAGCATTTTTAATTTTTCCGTTGGCTTGAACCTCAGAGATACAAGCCAACCTAATTTGGCAATTTAAACAACAACTCCACACCACCAAGGTATATAATGAAACTCCGGGTTTTATTTCTTTAACAAAATTAAGACGACTCAAATCATGGCAGTCAACCTTGCCATCATATTTACGTGGAACCCCCAGTTTCTTTTGTTCACCTGTATAGAGATAGCGTAAGTTAGCATCAACTCTTAGCTTGCCAATAAAGTTTAAATTTAGCTCCCGCACAGCCTCCCAGAATTTAGAGCGGTAGTAATAGCCATCAGCTACCAAATAACGTACAGAACTTGGGAAGAAATAACGAGTATTCTTCAAATGTTGTGCATAGTCATCAATTCTTGTGATGTCAGGCTTTGAGCTTTGAGAGTCTGGTTTTTTGCGAGATTTTTTTGACGAGCTATTCTTCGGATTTTTGGGCAATTTTTTTACTGGCTTTATTTGAGGACGTGATGGAGTTTGTTGCACGCTTAAGCTATAAGATAAACGACTCTCAATTTCGACAATAGAAATTACAGAAATTTCCAACCCCTGTTCCGATTTCCCCGCTACACCATTATAAAAATAACCCTTACCGTCTGTTTTTTTGCCACTTTTTCTTAAAAAAGAACAATCGATAACGGCAATGACTGTGTGTTCAGGATTTAAGGCAGATTCGAGGAAATATTGATTAAATTGTGGAAAATTAAAGCTTTTGAGAAAGTGACGACGGTAGGTTTTTTCGCTCAAATAACTATAACGACTGAGATTCGTGAAGTTGACCTTACCATAGACCAGCAAAATAGTTGAGAATAAAGTGATTAAAAACTTCTTTTGGGGTTGACTAATTCCTGGCATTTGTTGTAAGATGGATTCAATAATCTTCATAAGGCAATCTGTTGAGCTTGTGTGTTTTTATAGCTTAACCTAAAAGAGTGCCTTTTTTTCTGTTTATTTTGGGTTCAGATAGCACTCAGTTTTTTCGCTTCTGTGCTTTATTGCGTAAGCATCCCTATTGAAAAACTGTCCGGAGTATTGTGATAAAATAATTAGATTGTCGTTTAGTTTTGCAGCGGGCGACCATCCCCCAATCTGGGGGGTTTCTACTTTGATGGTATTATTTTGTTAGCTGTTGCGTGGGTTCTCCCGTGCCGTAAATCGAGCTATATTTTGAATGTGCTGTTTTGATATTAGCTATCAAACATGGAACTCATAAAATACAGTTGGTGGGGTGAATCCAACGAGCCACCAGAACATCTGAAAACTAAAAAGCAACTGGGTGAACTTGGTTTATCGCCTCTGAAACCTTCAGGCATCATCGAAACGCGGAAATACGATGTGTTCCTCTACGATTCGACTAATCCTGAATGCTGCCGTCCCAAAAGAAAACCCACTCCCAAACAATTGGAAATTTTAGCAGCCAACCGTCTCAAAGCTAAAATCAAACGAGATTATCAACAATGGTATCGAGAAGTAGGTTTCATAGAAAAAGATAGGGTGAGTGCTGTTCTTTGGGCAAGAGAACAATTAAGCCAGAACGATTGGGTGATTCTGGATACTGAAACTACGGGACTAGATGATGCGGAAATGGTGGAAATTGCAGTTATTAATCCGTTGGGAGAAGCGGTACTCAATACCTTTATCAAACCCACAATTCCCATACCCGTAGAAGTAACAGAGGTTCACGGGATTAGCGATGAAATGGTAGCCGATGCTCCGAGTTTCCTCGAAGTCTATCCCCGCATTGTTGAAGTCCTTAAAGATAAACGGATTTTGATATACAATGCCGAATTCGATATTAAAATATTGAATTACTGTTGCTATTTGCACGGCTTGTCCATTCTCAATTTAAAACAACGCTCTGAATGCCTCATGGAATGGACAGCGCAGTGGAGGGGAGATTGGAGCAATTATTATAAAAATTATAGGTATTTCCCTCTCAACGGCGGACACCGAGCATTGGGAGATTGCACGGCTGCTCTCAAATTAATTAAGAAGATGGCAGCGGATTCGGATCAAATCAATTGTCCCGTGCCGATTCCCCAAAAGAAGCGATGAGCTCCCAATCAATGCCATCATCGGGGAACAGGGATAACTGCCCTGGAGATACGTTAGACTGACCCCTATTGTGATACGACAGGTGACACGCGGTACACAGGGCGACTAAGTTTTCAGGGCGGTTATCCTCTGGTATTCGATTGCGGTGGTGAACAGTCAAAGTTACTTTTAAGCGTTCAGATTTAGTTAAGCCGCTGGGTTTACCGGGTCTGAGACACTGTTGGCGACACTTAGCACAGCGCCACCCCGCGTTTTCTTTGATTGATAGCGCGATTTCTTGCCAGTTGTCGGGATACCTCTTTGGTTTAGGCATAGCTCATTTCTCCGCAAATACGGCGATCGCTTTTCCTGTTACCAGCTCAATCCCATTTAGAGAGCTGCGAACCCCCTAAAGATGCCGCTGCAATAGCTTTCCAAGTTTGCTTCAATCCATTGGGCGGTTTCTAGATATCCCAAAGCTACGGCCTGAAGTCGAACCGTGTTGGCATTAAACATATTAGTTGTCTGTGCCTCTCGAACTGCATCAATACCTTGGAGGATGCGTTCTGGGATTTGGATTGGTTCCTCTGACTCTAGAGAAGTGGGTAGTTTTCCCAAGAAACCGAGATATTCCTTGACCCGCAGCTCGAAGTTAGCCTCAGCTTCAGCTAAATTAGTGAAGTACCGGCCGTAATAAAATCCCTTATCTTGCAGGTTGAAAAAGTGCGTTGCCCATTCTTCATCCTTGCGCCATTCTCTGAGAGTAATGTAACCGGGGGCTTGACCGCCATCGCCGGGAATTGGATGCGATTTTAATATGGAGTGGCTTTGAGCGTTCATAAACAATTTGTGTGTGTTGAATTAGGAGAATTTGCAGTTGATGGGCTTGCGTAACTTCAAAACTAAGTAGCAACTGTCGCAGGGGTAAACACAGGGCGCGTTGCGGGTGCATCGGTATTCTTTCATCGGTTAACTAAGCGCGAGGTTTGAGAAATTGTAAAAGTTCATCTCCGTGTTTTCCAATCGGGTTGTAGCCTATTGGCAGCCAAAAGTAATCGGAAGCCCAATAATCGCCGTCAAAATCTTTCAGCCACCAACCGTCATCTACACCGCCCAAACAAATCTTGTCTGCGTTGAAGTAAAGCTCGATCCGTTGAAAGTTATCAGCCATCGGTTGAACCATCAATCAAAAAGCTGGGGGATACTCAAAAGCAGGTTGCCAGTTACTATTAATTAGCCTACCCGTTTTTGCTGCATTGTAGTTCCTCTCCAAAAAAGAGCGGCGCTTGAGTTCTGAATCACCCGTCTGCTGTATCAGCGTTTCGCGTAACGGGTGGTGGCTGCCAATCAAAAACTCGTTCCTGGTGTTGAGCCTTTCTAGATAGCGTTTATGGGGGAGCTGGTCAAACTTCCCACCCACCCCGCGATTGCAGCTAACGCAAGCTAGCACGAGATTCCAGATGCCGTCAATCGGATGAGCGATGTTGTCGTTAATGAGAACGCGGGGGAAAAAGTGGTCTACATCCGTTAAATCGGTCGCACTGCTGATAATCGAAATATCGCCAAAGCAATAGAAACACTTACCTCTTTGATAGCCGTTTAAAGCACCGCGACACGAGGTAATATTGACGCGGCTCATCGGTTTGCGAACGAATAGCAGCTCTAGGTCAGCATCGTAATCCACACCAATCAGATTGCGGGATACTTTCAACTCCCATGCCGTCTCCACCAACCGCCACCGCGCATCAACCTCTTGGGGTAAGTTCTGCCCTTGGTTTCCCTCCAACATCCCAAATAACTCATCGGTCAGGGCGATCGCTTTAGCACCCCGCCGTTCGTAAGCGAAGAAACGCATCGGTGTCTCCGCTTTATTGACGTTGTGGAACTTATCGAGCACTATCTTGAACCCTTCCTTTGCCGTAATCGCAATCAGCTCCTCGTAGCTAATCTCACCCCGGTCGTATCGGCGGCAAGCTTCCAAAAACGGGTAGGGAACATTGGTTTGTTGAGATTGGCTATCGCACAAACGCAGGTGTTCCAGAGTATGCCGCGCATAAGCTTGTGCCAACTCCTCCAACGTGATGATGCTTTTACCACCGGGCGCTAACTCCAACAACGACTGAGCTAGCGCAAACTTGTACGAGGCAACGTTCTTACCAAAGAGAATGATACCCCGCCAATAATCCTCTATTGATGGTGCATCTCCCCAAAACTCTGACATACGCGCCTTGACAATAGTTCGTAAACTAACTACACTAGCTAGCAGGTTATCAAAAAGGCGATCGCCCGAGTCCGGTCAAAGTCAAGAGCGATCGCCCAGCACCAAAAGCAAAGTTCGGATGCAAGATTAATGAAAGCACAGATTTACGTCAACAGACACATCACTGCCGCCAATAAAAAAGCCAGCAAGCTCAGGGGAGTTTTTGTGGACGAGCGGGCTATCAGCATCAATACTTACTTGGGGTCGGTGTACGCCAAGCGGGTAGAGTTCACCAGCGGCTGCGTGTTGATTCAGGATGCAAGCAAAGCGCGGTGCTCGGGAGCGACTATTTGGATTGAAGCTCAGTTCGAGAGTCTGGTGATAGATGGGATAGCAGCAGACAGAGCTATGTTTGAAAAGGAGGGAAGATGACAGTCATTCAGACAATCCCAGAATCAAGGTGCATTTAAAAATAACTGCATCCCGCGCAAGTTGAAATCGACAGTTTCTTCACTAGCAAGATATTAGATATGTTCAAAGGCAAAGAATACATGAGTCAACAGCAGCAAATCCTTGTGGAAGAATTCGAGGCTGAAATTGAATCGGAGTACGCACTGTGTGTAGCCCAGCTCCACAAAGCCAAGCAAGCCATTGAATGGGCGACGACAGGCTTAACCGAACAACAGCAAAACTTAGCCAATTCCGAAATTGATGCGCTCCGCAAGTATTGGCACGAGCGGTTAGAAGCTCTAATCAATCTTGTATCCTGGAGAGCTCCGAAGTGGCTCCAACAATTGAACGAAAAATATCCGCTATCGCTATCTTAAGCACCTTATTAGAAGTTGAGTTCGAGAATTTGGTGATAGGTGGTGTGATGGCAGACAAAACGGCGTTGAAAAAGGAGAAAGCATGAAGACAACTGAGCTAATTATTGCCGAACTACAGAAAGCCTTGTCCTTGAAAGGGTTACAAATCAACAAACGAGACTCTCCCGTTACGAAGGGCTATTCAGAAGAATGGGTAATCCAGGATAGCGAGGAGTGGAACTATGCAGGTTTTGGGGTAAAAAATGGCAGGTATGAATACACCCTTGTCTCCAACAAATCTTTACCTTTTGAAGCTCAATCAACAATCGATTGGGTGCAGAGTGAGATTATCCGAGTTCACCAATTAGCTTCTAACACTGAGGCCACCTCAACAAATAACCCGGAGTCTATCATGTATCGTGAATTAATCGAAATACTAGCAGTAGAGCTAGCCAGACGACAGGGAAACTCGATTAGAAACAGCAATACCACTAATCCCAAGTTTCAGGTCTACCCAGCAATGGCTAAAGTTTCTCTTGAAACCATTGATGGGTTATTGAAAGAAGAAAGTATCAAATTCAAAGACCTGGAAGTCTACACGATTGGGCGAACATCTTCCTCTCCCAGTGCCAACATTCTGCTGTTGGATGAATTGACCGACCGACTGATCGTTAATCTAGCTAAGGTTAACGGACAAAAGATTGAAAAGATATACTTGGGCGATGTCATTATCCAAGTGTATTTAGGAACGGTCAGAACTTGTTTGAGTGTAATCGATAGTTTCCTATCACAAAGAAAGCTAGAGTTTGAGGACTTAAAAGTGTCCGAAATGTGTCAGATACCAACCCTATAAAATCAGGAGTCGTAACAATGTATCACGAATTGCTCGAAAGATTGGCAATTATACTAGCCAAAACCGAGGGTTGGGAAATAGGAGATATTCACGCCGACAATCCGAGAATAAAAGTGTATTTAAAAATGGCGGCAGCCTGCTTGGGTGAAATAGACAATTATCTGGAAGAACAAGAGGTAGAATTCGGAGATTTGGAAGTTAATGCAAGGTACGAGATGCCTCACGCTTTAGACCAACAGTAATGTGTTTAGATTAGCGCAATTAATCCTAGTTACACTAATCTAAATAACCAAATAGTGTCACAGGTAAAAATGCTAACTCCATTTCCCCAACCGGAAAAAAATCAAAACGCTTAGAAAATAATGCTGTATTTAGTTCAACTCAAATTAGAAGGCAAAGCTTTTTTTGCGTATAGGGATTCAAATGGTGTGTGGGATAAAGTGTCTCTTTTTTCCCACGCTACTACTCAATTTAAAACGCAGAAAGGAGCATGGGATGCACTCAAGCGAGTTCCCAAATATTGCAATGAATCTGGGTATGACTCATTGCAGAAAGCAGGCTATGAAATAGACGTAATTGGATTAACTGAATCTGACGTTCAAGCTTACATCTGTGAAGAAGAGCAAAGAAGCCGCGCTTCCTTGTTGGAAGACAATAAAAGGAAAATTTCTCGATACGGACGCGAAGCCGAAAAGCAAGTGATGGAATTTTTCCTATCATCTACCATTGGTACTCAAGTCAGGATTTACAAAAGGTTTTCATTTGATTGGGAGGTGGCACAAATCACTAATATCAATTTAGATCGCTTTGAAGCCAAGAACATTGAATTTGAATTACTTACGGGTAGAAGCCCAGAGTTTTTAGCTTTACCTCCTGATGATGAGGTGAGCGAAGCTATTATCTCTCAGCAATTGCTCGAAGATTTTACAGCAAACTACTGGAAATGGAAGCTGACTCCTAAACAGCAGATTGCTATTGCAAAAATCCTCACAACCTTTTTATCGAATTCCTAGCAATCCATCAATTTACTAGCCAAAACAGCAACAACAAAAAGCAACAAAATGAATCAACCCAATCAATACGACGCCGTACTCGGTGGCAACAGCCCCTTGCCACTGCAAGGAAGCGCGGTTATGGGAACAGCGAACAGATACTCGGAACCGGAACACCGCCAATTTTGTTTGGACATGGCAGCAGCTCAGTTGCCAGTTACCCATTATGACGGTCGCTTCTATTGGTCGGGCCCGTCTGCGATAGTTGGCGACCTCCAAGATGTTCTCGGCGCAACTAAAGTCAAGTGCGTTTGGGATGAGTTGGATTCTCGGTTTGCGGTGTATCCCAGAGCCTACAGCCGCGAAGCGATCGCTCTCATGCGAACTTTAGATGAGGCAGACATTCTCAGCATTTACTTTTTCGTGAAAGCAGGAACGCAACCATACAAAAGGCTAGCAGAGAATTGCTTGAAAACTATCCATTCAGAATTGGGTTTAAAGGTGGAAATTTTAAAACTTATTACAACGGAGGGTGTTTCATGAAAGCTCATAATTCAGTACCTAGAACCTGAGTATCGACTCCGTTAACCAGTAAAGTTGCAACACAATCGAGCTTTTACTACGCCGTATCTAAAGCTCGGTTGCTACACAGTATAGAACAACAAAAATTATGTTTGTAGCTCAATCCATCAGACAACCCGAACAGTTTTACTACGCCCATACTTTGTCGAGTGCTAGGCGCTGGAAAACGCGCCGTGGTGCTGACAAAGCCGTCGCTCAATATCCCAACAGTTACATAGTAATCGCAGAAGCGGAAATAGGTTCGCCAGAACACAAATCTCTGTTTCTGATAGCTCGCATCCAAGTAGAAAAAGCAGCAGAACAGGCTTACCGCAACCACAGTTCCGAGGCTTTATCTTTCGACTATCCTGACACTCATTTTGAAGAATTGGCGGTGCGGGCTTGGGAGCGCTACCAGCAGCAGCGGTTGCAGGAGGCTGCGAGTTGAGCTTGTACGCCATAAGGTTCAAAAAGGATAGCAAAGTGCGCTACCCTCGATAAATTAGAAAATACTTTTTGCGTTAAAGGACTGATAGATGACAATAAACAAGCCTATTCTTGAAACTTTGCAGTCCATTATTGCTACAAAAGAGTTCAGGCTTGTTAATGGAGACAGCGAGCGGTGGAATATTACCGATGCAAAAGGAGTTATTTATGCGACAGTTGCCGAACGACTTTACGGCGGTTGGGAATATACTTTAGCTGAATCGCTCGAACTATCAACCCTGGACTGGATTGAAAAGCAAATAAGTTTAGTGCTTTCTAGCGGCTTTTTCCTTCGCGTTAGGCAAGGAAGAAGCAACAAAATGTACTATGTTATCCGTTGTGGTACTGAAGAGAGTTACTTCTATGTTACAGAATTAACTAATGGCTTTAAACTTGACCTTAGCAACGAGATACAAAATGCCAAGCAGTTCAAAACATCCGACAGTGCCTTGAGATTTATGTCGCGATATGTGACACCCGGAATTCGCAGCGTTAATATTTATAATCAATATGAGGTTGCCATCGTAAAAATAGAACAAAGGAAAAAAAATGCCTAAAAATTCCTTAACATCCGACAACTTAGAACAATTACCAGTTCCTAATGGGTCAATTCAATTGGACTATCAATGTATGGCGACCGTTCAGCAGCGGTTGCAGGAGGCTGAGAGTTGAGTTTGTACGCCATCAGGTTCAAAAAGGACAGCAAAGTGCGCTACCTAATCCAAACTCAGGGGAATCCCGAATACAACTCCATTGATTCGGGTACTTTGGAAGGAGCGAAGACTTGGAAAACCGAACGGGGCGCTAACAATTACTTAGCTAAGCTCTTGGTAGAGCCAGGTGGCGACAAACTCCGAAACCGATGGACGACCATCGAAGTTGTGGAAATCTCCCCGCAGCAACAATGGCATACTAAGAATTCAGGCGTTATCAAAGAAGCCAAAGCTAAATACGACAGCAAGCGCCCTGTGTTCTCGTTTCGCCCCAAGCCTGAGATTCTAGAATGGTTAGAGAAGGAGCGATGCGAGGGTGAAAGCGATGCCGATTTGCTCAACCGCAAGCTAGGAAAGTTAATGAAGTTGGAAGAATGATCGAAGTGTCAGCTTTGTTTTTGTGCTTCACTGACCCTCAGTTCCATCAATAATTGATATTTACCAATCAAATTATTGACTTTAGAGCTATCGATATTGGTGTGGGAGGCGACTGCATCACCTTGTTGCACCTTGCGTGCAATTATCTGCAAGCTTTCTTGTAATTCTTGAATTTCTGACAGCAATGTTGCTTTAACTATTTCCAGGTTCATAGATACCCTCACCTCTGAAAGCTCTAATGCCTGCTATTTTCATTGTACAATAGAAGTGGTTAGCGCTGATAAAGTTAGTTTTTTTTGCATGAGTTTATCTTAAATACCCTGTCACTTATGGACGAACTAAACATCAAAAAACAGCTAAAAATAGAAATGGATGCTGCTTATAAAGCTTTCACAAAGAATCCGAGTGCTATCAATTATGTCAAGCTAGAAAGAGCCATGCTCAAATACCAAATGTACGACAAAAACCGAGATCATTACGCAGCAGGTGGATAGCAACACCGCACCACACAGCAAATACAGTATCGACTCAATAGATTAGCCCAACCTTAATTATTAGAATGAACTCTCCTACTGAAACTACCGAGATAGAGCAATTTAAAGGATACTTGCAAGATTTAGCGGCAGTGATGAAAAATGTACCGGGCAGAACGGATTGGAAGTACCGGGGGTATGAGGAATTGGTTTTAGAGTGCGGAAGGGTGATGGAACCCAAACCGCTGCCTAAAAACATCAAACAAGGTCAACCGAGACTTTGTTACGCCAACTGCCAGCGCTTAGTCTTAAAAAACCGCAGCCTCACTTACGTGGAGGGTTATGCAATGGCGCAAGACGTGTCTATCCCGCTGCACCACGCTTGGCTGCTCGATGCCAACGGATACGTTATCGACCCGACTTGGGAACCTTTTGGCTGTTGTTATTTGGGAATTCCCTTGGCGACATCGTGGGTAAAATCAATTTGGAAGTCCCGGAAGCAGAAGGGACGGCCTGATGAACTGAGCATTTTGCAGGGGAATCACCTCGAAGAGTTTTCGATTTTCAAACAAGGATTCCCGGCGGAGGCTCTTGCTTAACCTCGAATTAATTGAATGTCATGAACATTACAGACACCGCTAAACAATTTGCAATTGCCCAACACGGCACTCAACAATACGGCGAGCATCCCTACTCCTATCATCTAGCTCAAGTATCCCACGTTCTAAGCGAATTCGGTTATGCAGGCGATGAAGCAATTGCAGCAGCAGGATGGCTCCACGATACGCTAGAAGATAACGCCAACAACTTATGAAATGCTTGTGTCTGAATTCGGGAAAGAAACGGCGGATATTGTGTGGGCTGTAACCAGTGAACAAGGGGAAAACCGAGCCGAGCGCTTTCGCAAAACTGCCTTAAAAATCCAGTCGAACAAAAAAGCTTTGATTGTCAAATTGGCTGATAGAATCGCTAACACCGAAGCTAGCCTCCAAAGCAATCCCCAACTCTATAAAATGTACCTCAAAGAGTTCCCGCTATTCAAGGAACTGCTGTATAATCCCCAGGATGTCGAGCTATTGCCGATGTGGAATCACCTCGAACAAGTAAACTCTTTTTTGTAACAGGAATTACATCGTGAGTAATGTAACTGAAACTATATCAGGAGAGCAGATAAAGCGCTACTTAGAAAGTGTAGTTGCAGCAATGGAAGTACCGCCCGCCAGAGCGCATTGGAAGTACCAAAGGTATGAGGAATTAGTCTTAGACTGCGGCTTCATTATGGAACCTCAGCCACTACCCGAAATGATGGAACCCGGCATCCCACAGTTTTGTTATTGGAATTGTCAGCAATTGGTATTAGCTTCGGACAGCCTCACCTACGTCGAAGGATACGCCCTTCATGCTGATGTCGGGTTTCCCATTAGCCATGCTTGGTTGCTCGCACCCGATGGATATGCCATCGACCCGACTTGGGATTCTCCGGGTTGCTATTTTGGAGTTCCGCTCTCTACAACATGGGTGGAGTCTGTTCTAGCAACGCGCAACCCTCTGGATAACCTCAGCATTTTTGATGGCAACTACATTGAGCGATTTTCCCTGCTCAAAGATGGATTGCCGGTTGATGCTTTTGCTAACTTACTGCGGTGAATTGAACTAAACGCTGCGGGTTATCTATCGGTTGCACCGTTACGAATGATGGTTCCACAACAATTGTACGAGCAGTTGCAGGTGTTCGAGTTCGGGCTCGAAGCCGCAAGCCTCTTCCCAAGCCTCGGTTAAAGCTGCCCATCCTTCGGGAGTGTCGGGTTTTTGACGCATGAGGGCGATGAAATTGGTGGTGGTGCGGGCTCTTGCTGGGTCAATCCCCGACCTCACCAGTTGCAGCTCGAACGGGGGATGGCTGCTGTTGGCGAGGATGTCAGCGTAGTCGGTGTCCAGTAAATTGATTTGTTCAAGCGGCGAGTCAGTCATTTCCCTGCATTCCATATTTCTTAGTGCCTCCCCATCATTTCACGCTTGTCTGACTCTTGAGCGATCGCCAAGTGAGAGCAAACAAAGTACGCAGCAGCAGAAACTCGCTTGGCGACCGCACACAGCTCCGGCGACTCCTGGGTTTTTTAACTTGCTATCCTCAAGTTGTCCTACTGGTAGAGCTAGGGTCTTTTCGATTTATTCGGAATCATTCAAGGGCGACGGCTACTAATGTCTATTTAATGCTGTATCCTAAACCTGCTCTTGCCAAAGCGTTTTTAGAGAAGCCCGAATTGCTCAAAGAGGTGTGGCAGGCGCTCGATCGCCTGATGAGGCGTTGATGGCTGAAGATCGCGTGTATGGGGGTGGGTGGCATAAGCTCGAACCGAGGAATTGGGTAATGCTTTAGGAGAGAAGATTCTTGAGGTTTTACCTGAACGCTCATCGAATAATCTCGTAATCTAACGTTCCCAATCACCGGACGCAGATCGCGAGTCTAGGGCAAGGACAGCATCAAATCGTTCCGGTGCATTGGGCTTGTTATGCGGCTCTGATACAATCGTTCATTAATTGCTAAAGCACACTTGTAGAGATCCTCCATTGTCGCCAAGTGCATTGTCCGCATCATTGATTCGCATATCAACAGCATTAAATGAACCTGTGAAAGATGCAGAACTTTGAATCCACAAAACACCTTGACCACTACTCATTAATAATGCACCAAAAGGGAATCTCTGATCGTATTTATACTGATTGTATGGTCTGAGAGATTCAGCATCTCGTCCACTATGTCCAGAAGAACCAACAGGTGCATAGCCTCGAGTATCGACACTCCAACCTCCGCTAATACTTGCTACCTTAGAAAAACTACGCGGAAAATTAAATCTCTGCCAACCTTTCTTTGAATCTACTGCTACACAGTAGGGTCGAGATCTTTCTCCAACAATAAATTCTTCAACCTTGCTCAGGTATCTGCTTTGTTTACTTTGTGCTTCTTGATGATAATTTCCTGGAAAGGGAAGTCCCCCTGTAACTACTGCCTGAGACATCCACTCTGCTCGTCTTAGGCAATTATCAACTGCGGCAACTCTTGATCCACCTCCTGTCAGGATATCTTGTGGTCTTAAGCGTTGAGAGGCTCCATCCTTACACACCTGGAAAAGCCCTCGTGTAAACTCATCGTTGCATTGAATACCAATCGTACCAAGCGAGTAGTAGCAGCGATCGTGCCTGTTACAAATATCTCTAAAGCTAAAATTATAACCAAGACTACCAAAGTTATCATATTCGCCTGGTCTTCCTCCTGGGATAAGTAGTTAGACAAAATTAATTACATATTTATCACCAAATTCTCTGAGGATTTTTTCCACAGATGCAGTAAAAATTTCCCAACTAGAGTAAGCATCTATATCAATCCATTCATACTTAATAAACCGCCACAAAATTTCTATCAAATTTAACTCGGGTGAATAGGTAGGTAGTTCAAATATGGTAATCCCACGTTCTTTCCATTCTTCTATTTTATCAAGAATGTAACCACTGGTATGAATTGATGCTCGATCTACAACAATCACCGTGGGCTTATTGACTATAGGAAAGAAAGCGTCAATACAAGCAACAATCACATCCGAATTAATACTTTGAAGTGAAACATAAGCTTCAAGATTATTTTTTCTATTCATGATACCCAACACATTGATTCGACGACTACGACGACTTTTTATTTTCAAGTATTTTCCCCGCTCTTGCCATCCATAGGGAACGCAAGGGATGAGACAAAAACCAGTTTCATCTAAGTAATACAAATCCAGTTCCCCTCGCTCTTCTAATTGTTTAAATTCGTCGAGTTGAGTCTTTTTCTCTTGATATTCTGAGGGGTCTGGCTCTCCTCCAACCTCTAGACGCATTCGATGCCAACTCATATTAAACTTTTTGATAATTCTTTTGATTGTTTTGGTACTGATTTTGATTCCCCATGTTTCTTTGATCTTCTGTACTACGTGTTTTAATTGTTTTGGTTCTTGTTTAGTCCATTCTCTAATTTGGTCTTCTTGTGCAGAATCAAATGTGGCTTGACGCCCTCTTCCAGGTTTGTTGTATAGTCCTAATATTCCTTCAGATTCCCATCGTTCAAACCAGTTATAAATTGTTTTGCGAGTTACTTGAAAAGTTTTAATTAACTGTTCGATTTTTGCCCCTCCTGATGCTAAAATTAGGAAATGAGCTCTTTGCCGCACCTGATGATGTCGGCTTTGGCGATGAACTCGCTTCAGCAATTTTAATGAAAGAGGATTAATTTCTCGAAAAAATATCATGTCAAATCTCTGTTGATACACAACTTGTTTTATTTCATTATATTTTATCAGTTTTTTGTATAATTAATTCTGTCTACCTACTTACTACAACCATTCGGGCGTTTGGCGTAGGGATATAAAGGAAGCGTTTCATCTCCCTCACCACTATCTAAGAAATCTCGCCAGCAAGGTAGAGAATATCCGTCTTTGCTACCACAGTCCTGAGCTTTTGCTGGCTGCTCAACCGCAAATAAAAAACCTTCAATAACCAATAGTGAAAACAGAACCGTTACGATTTTTTTCATCACTCTTTGCCTAGTCTTAAATCTTAGCCGTATAACTATTAATTGTGTCGCAGTTGCGGTGTAATACCCTATTACAGCCCATAAAACCGCAAGTATTTAATTCCTAAACCTACGCTTCTCTACAGGCTCGACCCAAATTGTGCAGAACCCAGAACTAGCTGACCTACCCGTCACCTCCAGAGTCACCCCAAAACGCCGAACATCTTTTTTACATTCTAAATTAGTCAGACTATCCGAATTCCACTTCATCAAATTCCGAGCCAACTTTATCAAGGGTGCTAGTTATCCACCGCGCAGAGCTTTTCCTTGCTCGCTTTGTCAGATGAACTCGTTGCAGGGAGCGCAAACTCTCCTTGCCACCAAAACAAACCCATTAATTCCCTCAAAATACAAACACCAAACGGCAGATCCGGATAACCGCAGATACCAAAAAACGCGCAGAAGCAACCCCTCGGTCAATTTGGTTGGGCGAACCAGATAACTGAAAGCTTTTGCGATCGCCTCACACCGAATCGTCCATCCACCCGCACTCCGGGCAATCCCAATGCACCGGGGGGATTTCATATTTGGGATAAGTCATTTCACATTGGGGACACCGGCCGGTAAACAAAGGGTGGGTATCCAAGAGTTCTAACTGTTGCTCTGGCGTCCAGCGCTGCGTCGGTTGCAGGATGAGTTCGCCGCTGTAGTAGCTCGCGCCTGCGGTTTCCCACAATTCTTCCGCTGGGGCGTTGGGGTCTGCTCGAAAGTCGGGGCAAGTGTCGGTGTTAGGGCCTGCGGGGTGGACGGCGCAGACGAGGTGGGGGTTGCGGGCAAAGAGGAGGCAGCGGTCGCATTCGGAGAGTTTGGGCATGGCGGGGCGCGTTGGGTTGGGTTTGGGTTTAGTTTCCCAAAAAAGGGGAATGTTGGAGCGATCGCGAATGCTGCTGAGCGTCAAGACACCGCTGCTTTACCCCCATCAAGAATACGTTATGTGTTCGCCAGGACTCTCTGATTTACTGTGATGACAGTTTTGGTAGCGAGTGTCGTTCTTTGAATGAATTCTGCTTCCGAGTGGAAGCTTTATTTTCCGATATGTTAGCGTTGGCTAATTTTAGCTTAATCTGATTCTGATAGCCTGTTGAATCCAAGAAACCAACGATGAAAAAGTTAATGCCCTTACTATTGGGTGCCGTATTGCTCAGCAACACTGTTGCTTGTCAGAAATCAAGCGAGCCGAGTGCCAACACGAATGATCCGGCTAACAATCGCCCAAATCCTGTATCTAAGCAAAACAGCCCTACGTCCAGTCAGCTTAAAAATCAGCCAGCGGCCGTCCCTGCTGGAACCAGTTTTGATACCGTTCTCCAACAAGATTTATCCACGGGTAAAAACCGCGACAACGAGCCTTTTACTCTGCGAGTCAAAGGAGGCAATAAAACTCTTAAAGATGCCGCGATACAGGGACATCTGGAAGATGTCGTCAAAGCAGCTAAAGGTAAAAAAGCGAGTTTGCATCTAGTTTTTGATGACATTCAACTCGCAGATGGCTCAGCTTATCCCATTGATGTTACTTTGGTGAATACTCAGGTAGAAACAAAAACCAAAGGCAAGTTTGTTCAGAATGCTGGCATTATTTTAGCTGGAGCAGCGGCCGGTCATTTCCTCGGCAATCAAGCTAAATTCAAGCACGGTGCTGTAGCTGGGGGTGCAGCAACAGCGGCTTATGTCTTGTCTAGTCCTGGTGGTGAAGTTGTCCTTAAAAAAGGAACCAATGTTAAGCTGAAACTTAAAACGCCTCTCGATACGAGTCCATAATAAATTGTGCTTTTTTAGACAGCATGGATGCAGAGAACGGAGGCGATTGAGTACCAATCGAAGGCTCTCGCTCGTACAGAATAATTTGCCTCCGTTGAAGGTAACAGTAGAACAGATTTTACAGGAGTTGCCAGAGGCGCGAGTTCAGGACTATCACTTAATGTTGCGGTGTCCGGCGAGTATTGGAAGATGCAAGTCCAAGCTGCGAAGCAGTACAGGGTATAGTTGGCTCCTGCAAGTTCCACCACAAGCGCGGTAGTTAGTGCATATCGTCCTGCCCTAACGAGTCTCCATCAGCCACCATTTCTGAGAGAAATGTCAGGGGATTGCTCATATCAGCAGCGAAACCAAGGATGGCGCGATCTCGATGCTCGTAGATTAAATCTCCCTCAGCATTAAACAAGAAAGTTGCGCCTCGTTGAGTGAGATAAGCAGCATTTGGAACATAGGTTTTCCAATTACTCAGCACTTCTGTCATATTCCGCAGCCGCAAAGTTGCCAATTCAAACGGACGCTGGAAACCCTTGCCACCTGCCCACCGGAAAGTGGAGCCTTTGAGGGGCGGAAGAGGGAAAGCCTGAATAATTTCATCATCACCAATTAATTGAGGTGCTTTTGCGTCGCCTCGATATCCTCTCCATACTTCTGCCAGAGTGCCGGGGCTACCAATCCCCGCACACATGAACAATAGATTGAGGTACGCATTCACAGCCGCCGATAAACCGGGTAGTTTTAACGATAAACCTGGATACAGGTCAAGTTTGTGGTGCAGTTGGGCACTTGGATCTACAAACAAACAGTCGGCAGGAAATCCTGTATAGCCGCAGAATCGCTGACCCGACGAGAGTGAGCCAATTCCCACAGCTCGGATTGCTATCCCTTGTGTTTCCAGCCGTTGAGCGTCCCGCCGCAACCACCAAGCATATTCAAGGCTGTCGAAATCTCCCAATTGCGGCAACAACAGAACCAATTGCCTCATAGAGGAATCGCAACCGTTCAAGATGGGTAAAACGGCTCCATCGCTCACCCGTTGGCGTGAGGTTTGGCTCAAGAGGGTATGGATATTCATCGGCTAATTATCTATTGAGGAATTGGGAAAGTAGAAATCATCAGTTGTTGGACAGATGCTTTACTCACATCAAATCGGGCGGCTGCTTTCGGAATTGATGTATCACCGGGTTGAGATGCTTTAACTATCGCGCTTGAGCTGGCAGGGTATATCTAGCTGTGCTACTTTACCACAGATAAGCCGGTGATTAGAGGCGATCGCCAATCCTCTCTCCGCGAGAGCAGAATCAATAAAATTAGTGCCGACCAGCGTGAAATATTTTGGCAGACTAACTGGAATCAGCGCGGGTTCACGGCATCTGTAGGTAGCTTTTCGCTCGGCTTTCCCAAATAAAGAATACCGAGAGCAAGTGTAGCTCCCGGCATCAACTTTTCCAGTTCCGTTGTTGTTAAGTAAATCCAATCAGGCTCAATGAAAGGAAAATTTGCCTCACTCGATTAAGCACAAACGCTCGTTATTGGTTAGCCTGTTCCAAAGCTGGATTCGTTGAAGCTCCAGCAATTTCGGCTAAATTAATCTTGACGACTTTATTGCGAGCTTCAGCCACTTTGGGCAGAGTTAGCGTTAGAATCCCATCTTTGCATTCAGCTTGCACAGAGTCGTTTTGAATGGGTGCGGGCAAGGAAATTACCCGGTGGAATTTGCCGTAGCGGAATTCAGAACGGACGTAGCCAGATTTTTCGTCTGTGTTTTCGTAGCGGCGTTCCCCAGAGATAGAAATTGCTTCGCGAGTCACTTGAACGTCAACGTCTTTGGGGTCAATTCCGGGCAGTTGCGCTTTTAATACGAAGTTGTCCCCAGCATCAGCCAATTCTAGAGCGGGCCTCCAAGTGGCTTCTGAGTTATCTCTCGTTGTTGCCAATTGGTCAAAAACTTTATCGAGTTGCTGGCGGAGCGTTTCAATTTCCGTGAAGGGTTGCCAAGAGCGCATCAACATAATGTGTCACCTCAAAGATTGGTAATGCTTTATGAGTTTGTTTGGCTTTAAGCTCATTGCTTACAGTTATTATGATGCCGTTTTATAAGTAGGAGCAACAGTCAGGAGAACCCAACCCAGTTAGTCGTATTTGCCAGAATAAGTGCGAAAGAATCAGAATTAACTGGCAGTGAAGAAAACCGTACAAAACTATTCCTAGAAACCGAAAAGGCTGTAGCAACGGCATGAGCTTGCCTCGTCCGTTTTGCACGGCGCGAGCGTCGGGGGAAGTATCGGCGGTGTTGCCAACCGTACCAAAAATGCGGTGCGGGTGATGTGTAGCAGGGTAATGACGAGCACAGCGATCGCTGGTTTAACTTTTAGTCCAGACGGCAAGACGATTGCCTCAGCAAGTTATGACGGGACTTTCAAACTTTGGAATTCAGCAGATGGTACGTTAATTAACGCGATTTCAGACCACAGTGCAGGGGCAGGGGACGTGAAATTTAGCCCCGACGGTCAGATGGTTGCTTCCAGCGGTGTCCATAGCAAAGTGAAAATATGGAAGCTCGATGGCACCAAGCATGAAAACATTCACAGGACATCAGGAAGCTGTAACTAGCGTAGCTTTCAGCCCTGACGGTAAAACCCTCGCCTCTTCCAGTGCTGATAAAACAGTGATTCTGTGGAATTTGGATTCGGTAGGTGCAGGGAACAATTTCTAGGGAATTGTAAGTAGAAATAGGGGGAACAGCCGGGATGTGTCACCCCCTCAGATGTTTGAGGTACTGCAAAAGTTCGTGAGGGCGTTTTGAAGCAGTCACCCCCTAAAGAACATCAAACTGGCTTGTGAAATTTTCATAACTCCCCACAAAAAATTAACACTTACTTCTTCTGGGGTACATTTCGAGGCGGGACAGCACGACCTTCATAAAACCGACGCTCTAAGTTACCCAATCCCCACCATGCCAATGCAGCAGTAATCGGTAGCAAATTTAGGAACGCAGAAGCATGATTCGCTAACGGTAAAACCGCCCATAAAATGATGCCCAAGAATGTCACAATCAACCGAATTCGTTTCAAGTTGGCAAGCGCACGCCGACAACTCCCACAATTGACTGTATGCGAATGATAGCGATCTAGCAATACTTCAGTAGATAGGGGAGGTGACAGTGATTCCCCAGGAAAAGGATCGGCGGCAAATTGATTCACCCATTGACGTAAGTGGGAGACAAACGTATCTGCTTTAGTAGGCAAATAAAACGCCTTACTAAAGCGTTCGCTACCCCCCTTGGCTTCTAAGTAACGCTCTTGGTAATGCAAGAAGATTTGGTCATCTTCTAAGATATTATTTTGCCCGATGTGAGAATACCAGCGCGGGGTGAGTTTGATAAAAAAGGCGGGAAGAGGGGAGGAAAACTTGAAGGGAAACCGAGCAAACACCCGACACTCACCCTTACGAATGGGCGTGGCATAAACAACAGTCATTGTTCTGCCAAACTGCTTTGATGTCAGGTCATGCCACATTAAATTGGGAGCAATAAAGCGAGTATGTTGCTGCCCTAGCGTGCCTTTGCGCGGCCCTTCTTCCCACAAGCCGGTGAACCCTTGCTTGTTGGATGAGCACACTTCTAACTCAACCGGGGCTGCATTGGCGCGGTTGCCGACTGATTGATGGTGTGTAAATGGCACATGACTGGCATCCAACACATTTTCTAGTAGTGTCAGCGCATCATAGGGCAGATCGCGAAATGTGTTGAGGCAAATCCATTCCTCGGGCGATTCCTCAAGCGGTTCAATAATTGGGACAGCCACTTTTGGCGCCCGGTCTGGTTGACCCGGATAAACAAACAGCAATCCTTGGCGCACCGCAGTCGGTAATGATTGAACGCAAGCCCGTTTTGATTGTTGCGGCGTTGTCCCAGCCACTGCTTGCGGGATACGCTCGCACGCGCCATCGCCTTGAAATGCCCAGCCGTGATAGGGACATTCCAGCAATCCGTCTTCAGCAATTCTCCCTTCAGAAAGGGGCGCTAACCGATGGGGACATTGATCCTCAAAAGCTCGCCAGCAGTTAGCTTGAGTGTCCCACCACAACACCAGGTCTTGACCTAGCAGGGTAAATTTATTGGGCTTAGTCTTGTCTAAATCTTCAACATAATGGACAGGATACCAGGCTTCCTTGCAGTCAAATCGAGTTGGGTCAGTGCCGCCGGCAAAAAGTTCATTCGGCTGGTTGACTGAGACTTGCGCTTCGGTCAGCATATTCAAACGATTTAAATTTGGCTTAAGAACAAAGATACTTTACACATCTTAACAACTCACTCACGTCATGCAAGGAGTGATGATTGTGCATTGCCAATATGAGAGCGATTCATGGGGAAGTCAAAGGCTGCTGAGTTTCCCGGCGCCGGCACATCACAGGTCATAATAATAGCAATTCTCTAAACGCTCGCGACTTTATTAGTTCCGAATTAGAACCGGGATGTAACCAGTGTAGCGATCGCACTTCTTCACTTCCTACCCCAGTTGCAAATCGCATCCAACTCAACATCACTCAGCACTTTGGACTCCATCTCATACAAATCATTCAGCACCGCCTTGACGTTCGGAAATTGAAAATACTCCGTCAGTTTCCCAATGCGGTAGTTAAAGGGTTGATACCGGTGTTTGAAGTACAGCTCCACATTCCCCCGGCGTTCCCACAATCCCAGCAAGTTGACAACCGCATCCGAGAAATGCGCCCTCACATCCCGCTGCACTTCGGCGATTCTCTCCTCGATCGATCGAGTAGTAATTCCAATTTTATAGAAGCAATAGCCGTCAGCTTTAACTTCAAGGAAGTAGAGCGAATTGATTAGAATCCGACGAAGCTGTGCTCGATAAATCAGCAAATCAGCCCGCCGTTCTTCCAAGCAGGATAACCCCGCAGATTCAGCAATCTCTACAGAGCCTTCCAACGAAGCCAGCTTTGACAGCAGCAGCGGTTCTTGGACTTGGTTGAACAACGCCAGGGGAAGCGCACCGACTGGGATTTTACCGAGGTTTGTAAATTGATAAAAGCGAGATCCCTCTGACTCCAGCAATCCTTTGAGTTCCCACCGAAAATTTACCAAGTCTTTGGGAATGGCGTAATCCGTTGCCCCGTACTCTTTCCACAGCACTTTCAACTGCTCCAATTCCTCACCCTTGAGTTCGATATTGAAGCTGTCGTAGAGGGGCAGTGATGGGAAAGCTTTAGTTTTAATCCGCTGCGACACTGGTTTGCAAGTTTCTCCGGTGTGCGCGAAGTGATGTTCTTTCACCGAACCCTTTTTCGCTGTGAGTCCGCCACCGCAGTAAAGACAAGCGAGATTCGTTTTTCCGCGCGCAACCTCATCAATGCTCGTCAGTTCGCCACTGAGAGCAACGCCAAATTTAAGCCACATTGTCAATAATTCTCCTTTGAGCCGGTTTTGGAGGTGCACCCGCTCCACACGATCGACGATTGTAACAACAAATCCAGGGGTGAGGGCTTCTGCCTTGGGAAAGAAAGCGATCTGCACTCGATGCTCTTGATGCGCGACTTTAATCCTTGCATCCCAAATCTAAAATCTAAAATCTAAAATCCCAAATCTAAAATCTAAAATCTAAAATCTAAAATTGCCCGTCACCAATCGGGAATTTCTTGGGCCGCGTCGTCTGCTTGGGCTTGTGACAGTTGGTGAGGGGGCAACGGATTTTCAGGCGTTGGGAGAGCTATATCAGGATATGGGTGTTTCCTGACGTAGGAAAGGGTGGAGAGTGCAGAGACGGCTCCCCTTACTTGGTCGGGCCGCACTTCTAAGTATTTCTGCAATTGTTCTAAGTTGCGGTGGCCGCTGATTTCTTGAATAATCCGCAGCGGGATACCCGCGTTGCTCATCTGAGTGAGCGCCGACCTTCTGAGGCTGTGGGTGGAAGCGCCGATGATGCCAACTCGTTCGCAGGCTTCTTGGAAGAGGTGAGAGGCGGCTTCCGGGTTTGCGTGTTTCCAGCGGTGGTTGAGGTGGCGGCTGGGGAATAGGTAGGGGTGTGAGGGATGTTTGTAGGTTTCTAACAGCAGCCTCAACTCTTGAATGATGGGGATAGTGCGGGTGCCGAGCTTGCCTTTGGTGTTGCCTTTGCGGATAATCATGGAGGAGCGGATGGCATTCGCTGGGGTGAAAACATCGATGACTTTCAAGCTGCACGCTTCGGCAATGCGGCAGGCGGTGTAGAGACAAATCCCAAAGAGGGCGCGATCTCGATCGCTCTGCAAACCTTCGTTGAACAAGAGTTCGATTTCCTCTTGAGTGAATATCTTGGCCTGCCCGTGTCCCTCTATTTTCATGCTTGGTGTATACCCGACCCGATACCAGAAAGTTTGCCGCAAATACTGCATTGCTGCATCGCATTGGGGGTATTTCTTATTAATGCGGCGGCTCTTTTAAGGTCGCCAATAGCTGGGAGATAAAGAGAATTTGGTGTACTACCGGGTTTTTTGGGTTAGCGAACGCCAGCTTTAACAGGCTGACCCGTAGAAACCGCTTGTTCGATAATATCCGCAGCGCGAGTCACACCGCCTGCACGACGAATAGTATCTTGTAACCGGAGGGCATTCTGTTTGTAAGAATCCCCTGCTAATACAAGACGGATGACATCGCGCAACCGAGGAACATTTAGGCGTACCAGAGGTACGACCTCACCTGCACCAGTTCTGGCGATACGACTCGCGATACCGGGCTGTTCGTTAGTAATAGGAATAGCCACAAGAGGGACGCCGCTGCTTAAAGCTGCCAAAGTCGTATTCATCCCAGCGTGAGTAATAACTAGAGTTGCT
Source organism: Microcoleus sp. Pol12A5 (assembly GCF_036701435.1). Taxonomy (NCBI): domain Bacteria; kingdom Bacillati; phylum Cyanobacteriota; class Cyanophyceae; order Oscillatoriales; family Microcoleaceae; genus Microcoleus; species Microcoleus sp. Pol12A5. Next base: position 43,702 of record NZ_JAUBQU010000007.1, on the reverse strand, counting down.
TTTTCGATTAACTGTTGGTGAGGAGCGTAGGGAACCACTAAAGGTGAACCCGGTAAATCGAGAGCGAAATCTTGGATATTAGGGTTTCCTAGAGATATGACTACTTGTGCACCGTTCCCTAAACAAGCTTCGGCAATAGTTTGGAAAATTTCCCATTTGCGATTTTGCAAAGTTCCCAGAGAAGCATAAATCAAACGTTGACCAGTCAATTTTTCAAAAGGAAAAGAAATAGAGGAGAAAGATACAGGTTCTAAACCAGAGGGGTCTTTTAAAGGGCCAACGTAATGAAAGCACTGGGGCAATTCTTTTCTAGGAAAATCAAACTCTGGGGGCAATTGGCAGATTTGAGCGAGGGGAGAGTAAAAATCCTGCACGCTAGAGTAAGGTGCTAAATTCCATAGATCTCGCTGACGGGCAACAAGAGCCAGAATCGGTTGGGAAAGGATCTCGATGAAGAAATTACCCACAAGATTCCGCAGACGCGCCTGCCATGTAGGGCTATAACTCCAGTCAGTAAAGAAAGGGGGAACATCGGGTTCCCGGTTAACCAACAGAGCATTACAAATAGTAATAAAGGGAAGATTCAATAACTCGGCAACAGTGCTACCTGCGGGGCTAGTTTGATCTACCAGCAACGCTTCGATACCAGCAGCTTTAAGTGCTTCTGGAAGTTCTCGCAAAAACAGAGCGGTTTCTTGTTTTATCCAATTTGCGGTAAATTTAAACCCTGGAATTCCGCTCATTTCTCCTAACTGTTTGTATTTGCGTTCCAGACTTCCGAGGGGAAATTCTGTTTCACCAATAGTCTCAAAGTTTAAATCAGAGTTTATGACTTTGGAACGGATATCGGGAATGCTGAAGAGAGTCACTTGATGGTTTCGTCTTTGTAATTCTCGCCCCAGGGCACACATGGGGTTAAGATGTCCGATGGCTGATGGACAAATAATAGCGAAGTGGGTCATATTATTTAGTTAGATTGAGTAGTGGATGAAAAAGCTTGTTTGAAGGCTAAAGTCCCAGAGGAGCGAAGACATTATTAATTATCAATTATCCTCGTTGTTTCGGTTAATAATTCTGGCATCATGCACTGTTTGATGGCTTGGGTTTGGGCGCGGCGTTCTTCTGGCAGCGGCGATTTCGGTATCCATGTCAGAGAGGAGCTGGGGGCTCACGCATTATTGGCATTTGCCTCTACCCTGTAGGCTTCTCCGATCCGGCCACCAGCGTAGATGTTGCCAATATTTACTCCCGTCAGCTTGGGTGAGTATCTTGGCTTGTCCGTGTCTTTCTATCTCGCCAATCATGCGCTATAGACCCGACAAAGCAAGAGTTTGCCGCAAATACTGCATTACTGCATCGGTTGGGGGTATTTCTTAATGCGGCGGTTGAGCGAGAGCGAGGGGAAAGAAAGGGCGATCGCTCCGGGTTGTTGATATGTTTGGTTAAGGATACAAGTGCTGCGGTTGATAGGAATAGATATGTGTTTGTACCGCTTCCAGAACGTCAATATTTAGTTGGGCGGTATGCAATAGTGATGGGAATAATATATATAGCCCCTGCCTATTTACTATCCTCAAAACGCTCGCGCCCAATATGCACCTGCCACTCCACTACTCTGGTAGATTCTGCTAACATACCATCCCGCGCACGGGGGCTGCTGTTAACAATTGTTTGAGCCTCTTCCACACTTTCTGCCTGAATCACCCAAAGCCCCGTTCCATCATGGGGGAAAAACGGCCCACAGCACAGCAGTATTCCTTTTTCCTGTTGCTCGCGAAACCAAGCTAGCTGATTTGGGTCGTGTTCTGGATGAGCGGTTTTGTAGTCGTAATACTCTGGAATGGTTGCTACAACAACCGCAAAAAGTTTAGACATAATGCTTTCCCAAAACTGATAAAGTTTAAATCAAAAATAGCATAATACTCCAATTACTTTTGGTCGCACCCGCACTCTTGCCATTTTTGAGTAAGTGATTGAAACCCCGCTAGGCAATCTCTAATTCTCTATTTTACTGGCGCACAACTAGATAGCCCCGTGTTTTTTTGGAGGTTGAATCAGTAGTATTCATCGCTTGCCAAAGATTCTCTGTAGAAGCCCATACAGGCGGATATTTATAACTGGCTACGTCTTCAATCAGAAATCTATCGCTTTGCTCGTGATAGGCAGCAAGGGGAGAAATATGCCCGCTTTTACCCTGACCCAAAACAGAGCGTTGGTAGTTCACGATTATATAGTCGCCAGAACGGGTAAGGTTGGCTTTAGCTTGGGTACGAAATTGGTTAAGTGTTGTCTCGGACGCATAGTAGACCTCAACCTTGACGTTGTGACTTCTGAGCAAAGCCGCTAATTCATCAAGAGTCATCCCCGAAAAAGTGACGGCATAAGAAGAGCGGATGTTCTGGGTTTGACCGTCAAAAAAGGTGTCTTGGGTGAGGGGACGATATCCCTGTCTTTTGCTGCCGAGTGCATTCAAAACCGTCACACTGCTAGCCACACCACAATAGGCTGGACGTTTTTGAGTTTCAATGTGGGTGCTAAGCGGTTGAAAATCATGTTTGCTCTTGCTCTGGTTCAATAGCTGTTTTCCTTCGGGTGATTCTAGAGAAACTAAAGTTTTGGGAAGTGGTTGTCGGTCAACAGAAGGTGGCGAGAAGAGTTTCCAGGTAAAAACGCTTAAACCTGTGCCGAAGATTAGTAGAATACCCCCTCCAGCTTTTATTAGTCGCCCTTGCCATCGGTGATTCCCAGACGTTTGATTTAAGTGCATATCTTCATCTCTCTCAAGAACAGTTGTTTAAAAAACTCTTAGTCACAATTGGTAGTAGAATAATTAAACATTACAACGTCTAAACCTTGCCATTTGGTTAGTGACTCTGGTAACTATCGCTTTTGCTTTGGACATCATTATAGCAAGCCTTTTTATTGTTAAAACTTCATTATTATTAAGGAAAAACATCATTTTTATAAAGTGGTATGAAAAACTTGGATTCTGTAATATAATTTTGAAATTTATGCCTGGGAGCAAGATTGCATCATGCCGCCAATCCCAACAGTCACAGTCAAATCGGGATACAAGCCGCAATCTATCGATACCAGCATTGAAGCTGACGTGCTGGTGTTTCAGATACTGCTGCCGTTAACCCTACCCCAAAATCAGAATCAACTCGCCAAACTCCTACAGTGGAAGACATAGAGCCACTGCTAGACAAAAAATAGACACAATGCTAAACAATAAATTAGTGGCTGAGTTCGCAGAGTTCGAGGAACGGCTGGGAAAACTGAGCGCCTGAACGACCGCAACGAAGAGGCATCGCGAGGGCAACAACTCGCACAAACTCAAGAGATCTAAGACCGACTTGACAGAGGTTGGGGAAATCTTAGAAATACTAGGAGGGGATATCAATTAATGAATAGTAGATTTTCTTTCTGGCTTTGTTATGTCAAATTACTGGTTTGTGATTCAGATAAAAATTACTGTCATTGGGAGTTAGTCTATTGCTCGCTGCCCGCAGAAAAATATAGGGATTTAGTGACTTTTCAGAATGAAGAATTAAAGATAATCGCTATTTTTAATTTTCATCCTATGAACCGCTGTGCTATCGCAGAGATTGATGAACCCGAACACATTAAAACCTCAATAAAAGTTTTAATGGTTGGAGATAATTGGTTGAATTTTAGCGGAGCAGCTAAGCGGTTTATTCTCAAATTTAATTTGGTTGCATATTATGGGTTTAATGTAGAAACTACTATGCAAATCGCTGTTAATAAGCAAGTGGATATGATTATGGTAAATACAGCTTATTCGGATAAATACAATGATAAGCAAGTGAATGGGGTGGAGATTGCCAAAATGTTAAAACTTAACCCGGAAACCGCACAACTTCCCGTTATTTTAAACCTGCGCGGTCAACTCATGATAGGTGACCGGGAGAGATACTTAGATGAAAGTGGTGCTGATGATGCCATTCGATTACAGCCTGAGAGTGAGAGTTGGGAACTCCTTGTCAAAAAAATACAAGATCACCTACCTAAAGAGAACCTCCCTGCGGACGATTCTAGTCTAAACACGAGAATTAATAAAAACAGAGTTAGCGGCTACCAGCCAGTTAAAATACAAGAAGAAAAAGAATCTGTATTAGAATTTATAGCATTTAAACTCTACCAACTCATGCTGATAACTGGTAGAGCTATTTATTTAACTTATGCTTTTTTACAGCGTTACAACCCATTTAGGAAATGATGTAAATAACTTGTTTAAGTTTAACTTAGGGGTTAAGTCATTTACCGCAGCATTAATATGTCTTGCCGGCGTTGGGTTTCCAAGCTGCCAGGAGGCTTCGCAAGTCTTCGATTGCGGGAATGATGCGGGTTTGGAGTTTGCCCTTGGTGTTGCCCTTGCGTCCGTTGATTTCGGGGCGGACTTTCCCCAAGGCGCGTATAAATATCTGCAACGGACAGCGAACACGCTTCGGCGATGCGGCAGGCGGTGTAGAGACAAACGCCGAAGAGGGTGCGATCGCGAGCGGTTTGCAAACCTTCGTTGAACAAGAGTTCGATTTCTTGTTGAGTGAATATTTGGGCCTGCCCGTGCCGTTCTATCTTCACGCAGGCGTGTATACTCGACCCGACGCTCCAAAGTCTTGCATACTTACTGCATTGCTGCACCGGCAGGCGGGGATTTCTTAATGAGGTAGGTGAGGGGTTGGCAGGTTTATATCACAAATCCGTTACAATAAGCGAAATTGCGTAATTTTGAAGCGCTTGTATCAAATAAATCAGTATCATGGCATTAAAAAAAGCAGTCTTTTTAGACAAAGACGGAACCTTAGTGGTCGATGTCCCCTGCAACGTTGACCCGAAGAAGATTGTCCTAGTCAGTAATGCAGTTGCGGCATTACGCCTATTGTCGGAACTTGGGTACAAGTTGTTGGTCATCACCAATCAATCGGGTATAGCACGAGGTTATTTCTCTGAACAAGAGCTAATTTTGTACCTACACGAACTTGATACCCTGTTTAGAGAAAGTAACATTATTTTAGATGGGTTTTACTACTGCCCTCATGATAAATCAGCAGATTGTGATTGCCGCAAGCCGAAGCCAGGAATGGTTCAGAAAGCAGCTCGCGAGCTGGGTATTGATTTAGCCGCGTCTTGGTTCATTGGCAACACCCTGAACGATGCTGAAGCGGGTTATCGGGCAGGATGCCGAACAATTTTGATTGACGGCGGCAATGAAACATTAGAGGAGTTTAATCGCGATAGCTCTTCGCTGCTGCAAAGCGCAGAGCGCCTCCCTCACTACATTGTTCCCGACCTCTACAGCGCCTCACACATTATCAATAGTAAAAGTAATTCATTGTGACTCGGGGTACGAGCGGGTTAGTAGCACTGCTGTACCTATAGGTCGGCATAGATTCATCCTCATTTTCTAGATTTGTCTATATTTTACTTTAATTATGACCACCTACTTATACACACTTAAAAGTAGAGTGGTGGCGAGGCCGTGTTGAGAGCGCTCCTCTTCGTTAGCTTAGCTAATGCACTTCGCTCCCCCCAATCGCCATGTATAGTGATAGCTTTTTGTATAATCTTGAGATAGGTGATAAAACTGGTACACCGTATCATTAAGCATGAAACAAAACAACCAACAACGTGCTACTGCCAATAAAATCAAAAAGTGGATTCAAGCCACCCAAGAAGTTGAAAAAGCTCGGTTTGCCATACCGATAACCAGGCTGACGAGTATCAAAAGTTTGTGCGCTGATGAAGTTGCTGCCGAAAAGTTTGCGCTCTACATTGCTCGACTGGTGCAGCAACAGATGAAGCGGGCGAATTGTCCCGAACATTTCACGGATGAAGAATGGGAACAGCAAAAAGAGTTAGTGGAGGAAGCAATCTCACTGATGCAAAGTTACTTAGAAAGTCCTAGTTACGAAAGCAAGCAATCTCTCAGAAACTTATTGAGAGACATTGATGGCTTGCAAGGGGATGACTACCGTAATTTTAGGTGGGCAACGGTGCGCTTTGTCCGCAGCGGAGATTTACTCAAGCTAGAGTATGCACTGCGGTGTTTCGTAGAGACAGATTTTCCCTATTGGACTTATAAACTAGCTAGAGAATATGTAGAGCGTTATGGATTGCAATCTGGTTCAGGTATCGTGGCTGAATCAGTACCCATGTTGTTGGAGGTAGCAGAATTTTGGTGTCAGTATTATTTCAATCAGAGTTTGAACGAGAAATTTCCCGATGGGGGCGATCGCTGCGTTCGACCCAACCCGTGAGAATTTTCAGATGCAGATTGAGGGTTTGTTAAGCCTGCGACCCCTAAGATTGTCAAAACCGGTGCCAATACTCAGCACCTAATTCTACAATTTCTGCCGTTACAGAGCGGGTGTGCCACTAAAAATCTAGGCGGGGAAACGCAACTTTTCCTATCTAAGACTTGGAAGTGCTACCCGTAGAGTTGATGAAAAATAAAACTCTTATTCTCTCTAATTTTTCTAAGTTGAATAATTAAATAAATCTTAAATAATATGAAAAAAATAAGTTCCTAGCTAATATATTTTAATATATTTAGGAGCGAGCTGTATGTTTCAGTATTTTGTAAGGATTCCTTCCCTTCTTGAAGAAAAAGACGTAGAAAAAGAACAAATCAATTGGTCGATGCAAGTTGCTAAGTACAATTTTAATTTGGGCTTACAAGTAGGGGATGACATTGAGCTGATTCTTCACTACGGTGACGAATGCTTTTCGTTTGCAAGTAAGGTGGTGAAGATATTAAAAGTTATAGAAAATGACAAAGAAAGACTTGATGATATTTTCAGAATCGAGGCTCATGTAGAGATTTCGGACAAAGAAGATTTTGTAAAAGTTCGAGAAATTCTTAAGGGACTGAATTCATCGTCTCGTTCTGGTTTCCATCCAATGGGTTTTTCTAGCTAGTGAGGAGTAAGGTTAGGCGAGGAAATGCTTAGATACTGATGAATCTATAGAAGTGTTAAGCCCTGGGTCAGGATATGCGGATTTGTTGAATAAAGTCAATGCTATCAGGGTACTGTGTCTAATCGGATAGCAGCTCAATAGCCTTTGGGATTGGGGTAATTGGATTGTGATCTAAATCAACCTTGATTTGATTCGACATTTGCCCGATTGCATCTGGTATTTCGGTTATTTGATTGTGACTGAGGTCAAGCTGTGTAAGATTGGACAGTTGCCCTATAGCCTCTGGGATTTCGGTTATCTCATTGCCATGGAGGTTAAGTATTTTTAAGTTGGTTAATTGAAGAACAGCATCAGGAAACTTAGTTAGCCGTTTTCTCCTTTCTTTCCGTTTTTCATGGAATGGCATGAACTGGAATTCCATTAACACGAACGTCTCAAGCTGCGTACATTTGCCAAGTGCCCGAGGGCACTTCCTCCAAGTCCAACCCCGACAAATTCAGTTTCTTCCAATTTTCCTGGGCTGCCCGGTCAATTCGTCGCATTGCTTCGTCTCGCGTCATATTCTTTGTCTCGGTAAGATTCATTTCATTGTGATGACAATAATTTTTGTTTGGTGGCTGACGGGGTGACAACCCCATCAAAAGCTTTATAAAATCAAGGACATAGCCCTCAACCCCGGTAAAAGAATGGGAGGTTATTACGCCTAATTTTTATCAAATGAGAAAAGACTTAAGGTAACGTAAATAAGCTGGAAAGCATATTGTATGTAATAAATTTTAAGCTTTCAATCTCTACTATCCATGCTCTTATTAAGACCTAAAGGCAATCTAGCAGAAACTTAAAGACTAAATCACTGAGAATTTAATAACTGTTGCCAATTCAGATTCATTAATACTATCTTGCTTTACAGCAGCCCAAAGTTTCAGAAATATAGCACTCGCTGTTTTCCAAAAAGTAAGCACTGTATATCAAACCAGCACTCATAAATATCTAAAATTCTGATAGTCGTCTTGGGAGGCTTTTTTTACGCCTCACCGCTCATGCCTCCCACACTTCTTTGAACTCAGAACTCGATCGCTCCAAAATCGATCTGTGACCAAGAAAATGGGATACAAGCCCCGTCCTTCTAGGACGGCTTTAATTAAGAATTGTGAGTAATCGCATTTGCGTTTAGCCAAACTTCTATAATTAGGATAGGAAGGACAGAGCAAATGTTTAACTTAACCTACGAATTTAAACTGAAACCAACAGCGGTGCAAACAGCCATCTTTGAAGATTGGCTAGAGCAATGCCGTCGCGTCTACAATTACGCGCTAGCTGAACGCAAACATTGGTTTCAATCTCGTAGCTGTCAAGTTAACGCTTGCTCTATCCGTTCTGAATTCATCATCCCTGCGGAAACAAAGCGACCGACTTACGCAAGTCAGTGCAAAAACTTAACCGCAGCCAGGGCAAACATTCCTGCTCTCGGTGCGGTTCAAGTCCACGTCTTGCAGCAAACATTGCGAAGGCTTGAGAAAGCATTTGTCAGTATGTGGGAACAGAAACACGGATTTCCGCGCTTTAAAAAAATTGGTGGAATGCGTTCTTTTGTGTTTCCAGAAATGGGCGTCAATCCAGTTCAAGGCGAGAGGGTGAAACTACCCAAGATTGGTTGGGTGAAATTCCATCAATCGCGTCCCATTCCTGATAGTGCAACAATCAAGCAAGCTCGAATTGTCAAGAAAGCTAGCGGTTGGTATGTAATGCTAACCCTGCAATGGGACGTTTCTGTACCGACGGTTATGCCTCACGGCGAAGCTTTGGGTATTGACGTTGGTCTAACTAATTTCATAGCGACTTCCAACGGTCTTCTAGTAAAGCGCCAAAAGTTTTTCGTTGACGCTGAACGCAAGCTTAAATTGCTGCAACAGCGCGTCAGTCGAAAGAAGTTAGGCTCGAATAACCGAAAAAAAGCTCAGAAGAAAGTTGCCAAGCTGCACGAATATATAGCCAACTGTCGCAAAGACTGGCACTGGAAACTGGCACACCAACTTTGCGAAGATGCAGGAATGATATTTGTTGAAGATTTGAACTTGATTGGTTTGTCTAGAGCAATGCTCGGTAAGCACTGTTTAGATGCTAGTTGGGGGCAATTCTTTACTATCTTGCAGCAAACCTGTTTTAAGCATGGTGTGTGTTTTCAGAAAGTAAGTGCTCATAAAACAAGTCAAATTTGTCCTAATTGTGATGTGGAGACAGGCAAGAAAAAACTGTCGGAGCGAACCCATTCTTGTTCTAGCTGTGGGTATACAACAGACAGAGATGTTGCAGCAGCACAAGTAGTTTTAATTAGAGGGCTTGCAGCCGTAGGGCATACGGTCAAGATGCTTGGTGAGGGTAAATTCGTTGGAATCCCTGTGAACCAAGAATCCTCGTACCTGATAGTCGAGGAGTGTCAACATCGCTCTAAATCTTGCCTTCAAACCTCTGATGCCAGAGGATATACCCCGACACGGTAATAACCAGAGTGATGCCTCCTCCTACCCAAGCCAGCATAGGATTGTAACCGCTACGGCTGAGGGTCTGCATCCATAGATGGGTGCGATCGGAGGATATCAACCAATCTGCGACGACCGGAAAAAGATACATCAAAGATGCACCAACGATAAGCCAGCCGACCATAGAGGCGAGGAGAAAGATAGTTTTGGCTGTAGATTGGCTACCCATGAGCAATTGCGGTAAAGAACTAACTTTGAGATTAGCTCTTGAGATGCGTTATGTCAGCACAGGTATAGCCCGAGACAGTGGGCGATGCAAGCGTGAAACTGTAGAATTGATTTGAAGCGAAAGGTAAAGGGCGTTGCTGATTTAGGGTATGACTGGCTCAATATGCAAGTCATATCGTTTCCGGTTGCATTGGAATCATAAAATTGAGTCAACAGACAACAGTCAACAGTCAACAGTCAACAGACAACAGTCAACAGTCAACAGTCAACCATCATTCCGGTGTTACCGGAATTGATATCATATAAACCAGTATCCACAAAACTTCGGGATTTTCAAGTTATTTTTTTCATACCCTGATTAAGCAACGCCTGATTCCTTATGTCCCAAACAAAGAACTCTCAATCGAAACTTCATGGACTTGAGATATTCCCAGCCACGCCCGCAACAGATTTTTTCACCCTTGAGTTCACTCATCCAGTCGGCTACTTTAGGACCATTCCACAGCCCGCTATCGGGAAGGTTGCTGTAGGGCTAGCCATAACGATCGCTTGTTTTACATCATTGAGCAGAGGGTCAGAATCAGTATTTTTGCAACGTTGAGATCCGAGGGATTTTGGTACTAAATGGTTGTATCCCCAGACTCGCTCCATAAATCCAACCGCGACTACAACCAGTCACTGCCATCACTTCTGCCGCAGTTGTGGAGTTCGCTAACAGCCCAATAATTTGATAATGATGGACACAAGCCGGCGTTTTAGCCTCACGGAAACAACTCATCAAGCTCTTCTACACTCAGATGGGGCGCGATCGTAATAATTCGTTTGGGCATTCTCGCTCTGAGAGGGCAGTATTCCTCAAGATTGTATCATGGTCAATCGACCAGACATGATATTACATCTGCAGAATGCGGGTCATAATAAGAATAATTAAGATTTTTGATATCTAACTAAATCCTGGTTAAATTGCATTAATTGGTTGACGGAGATTGTTTGCCCAGCCAAAAATAATCAGTAACACTCTTGTTAACTAAAGCCTGGAGACAAGTAATCATGGCAGAAGTTGAAGTTCTTGTAGAAAGTTTGTGGGAACTTGATGAGGATCAGCTAGAAGCACAGATTGGCTCTCACGTACAAGCTATAGGGGATGATATTGCTGGACGTGGAGCAAGAGGGCTAGACCCAGCATCGTTGGAATCTATTGATGTGAACGTTGCAGCTCGATCATCGATCGAGCCAAGGTTCCTAGAAGCAGGTAAGCAGTTGTTCGATCGAGTAAACCCATTAACTTACGAGTTGATGTGCAAACCCCTCGGTGGAGAAGACCCGGAGACTCAGAAGATTTTAGATGAAACAGTCAATCAGAACTACACCAAAGCGGCTGGGATGTTGGCTCCTGTTTTAGTTAGTGGAGTTGGGTTAGCTCCTGCTGTTGCTACTCTGGTGGCTACTCTAATTATCAAAAAAGTTTCCAAGTACATTGCTACTGGAATTTGCGAGACTTGGGAGAAAAATCTACCAAAGTCTGCAAGCTGAGCTACAAAATGGAATTAGCAGAGGTACTTCAAAATGATCATCAAGGTTAGCGGCTTACCAGTTAATATTACCAAATCAGATTTGGACGAGCTTTTTTCACCTTACGGTACAATTCAAATAACGGAAAAGTCTGTTCTCATAAAGATCGAACAGACTGAAAGTATTGCACATCTAGAACTAGACAAAAACGAACAACTTGCTATTCAAGCACTCGATCAAACAAAATGGCGTGACAAATATATCCTTTATCTCGATTCAATCAGAGGGAATGGAACTAAGATAACTCAGCGTGGAGGAGGTGGAGACCAAGAGCCAGTAGATGAAGACCAAAACCCTGGAGGTGGAAACCAAAACCCAGGAGGTGGAAATCAAAAACAGCGGGGATAATCCAACACATATTTTTACGTACATAAACGGGAGTAAACTTAGCAAATGAATGAAGTGGCACAGGAAAAACAAAAAATTATGTGTATAGCAACGTACACTCCTAATATAGCCATAGTTGATGAGTTGCGAGAAATCAAAACTGTTACACGAGGTAGTAACAGTAGATTAGAACTTGATTCTGAATATGTCACATCTGTTGGGGAAATTTCGGAGCTAATTCAGAATACAAAACCTGTCCCTCGAATTATTCATATTTGTGGAGAGGGAAAAACAGATGGAACAGTCGAGATCCCAAACCCCGATGCTCCTGATGAGCCTGATGAGCCTGATGAGCCTGATGAGCCGGACGATAAAAAAATAGACCGTGTAAAACCTAAAAAAATAGACCGTGTTAAAGCAGATGAACTAGCAGAATTTTTTAGTAACGCCACAGACGTGAACTGTGTGATTCTCAATTTTTGCTATTCATCTCAAGCTACCGCATTAATTGCTAAACACATTCAATGTGTGATTGGAATAGAGGGTTATATTGAGAGAACAGCGGCAGTCGAATTTTCCAAAAAGTTTTACAGCTCTTTAGAAGGTAAAATTATCAATCAAGAGGGTATAGATGAGGCATTTTTAAAAGGAATCGCTGCTGCTAAGCCAAGAACGGGAGATACAAACACATATATTAAACTTACTGGACCGAAGCCGCAACCAAAAATGCAGATAATAGAACCCTCAAAGGGAAGTACAGTTCCTTATGTATGCGAATGTAGGGGTACTTTCAATAACTTGGATGAAGGTGCAAGTATGTGGGCTTATATAAACGCGACAATAGAAGGTAAATTCTATTTAGTTCCAATTAACAACTATCCCATTCATTCCACAGATGGAGAATGGCAAGTATCCTTGAAAATCGGTGAAGAACAAGCGGATGATGACAATTATAGAATAGGTGTTTTGATGGTAAATCGGGAAACTACTCCAGGCTTTAAATCGCAATATAACAAAAGCATTCAAGAACTTGATTATTTTGCGCTGGATAGTCTGCCTACTGATGGAACCCAAGCTTTCGACGGTCCCGTTGTGAAAAGACACTAGAATGTCCTAATAGTTAACTTGCAAAACTGACATCAATTACATAATTCTTTGATTTTTTTTGATTTAGTTTGCAAGTAATTGTGGAGATGGTTGCATCCTTTCCCCAACAACCCTTGAAAACTCATATCTGACACATTCCATAGCAAAACAACTCCATCTGCCCCGGCAGAGGCCAACCATTTGCTATCGAGACTGAAATTCACCGCTTTCACCCCCGCAGTATGTCCGCTCAGGGAGGTGATGAACGTTCCATCGCGTTGCCAAAGCTTTATTGTCCCATCCATACTCGCAGAGGCGATCGTTTTGCCATCAGGACTAAAGCTGGCATCAAGCACCTGAGCAGTGTGTCCCCTCAGTGTGGCGATCGACCTTCCATCTCGGTGCCAAAGTTTGATTGTCTGGTCATCACTAGCAGTAACGATCCTGGTGCCATCAGGACTAAAACTAACAGACCCAATTCCACTTGTATGTCCTGTCAGTGTTCTGAGTTGTTGCCCCCTAGAACTCCACAATTTTACTGTTGTGTCATCACCAGCAGTGGCAATTGTTTGTCCATCTGGGCTAACAGCCACACTCAACACTCTCTTCTTGTGTCTTTTTAGGGTGATCGGTTCTTTACCTTCCAAACTCCAAAGTTTTGCGGTTCCATCAGCACTCGCTGAAGCAAATGTCTGTCCGTCACGACTGAAGCTAACAGATATGACCCTATTTGTATGCCCTTTCAGTGTTCTCTGGAGTTGCCCATCTAGACCCCAAATCTTGATTGTGCCATCGTCGCTACCACTAGCAATTGTGTTTCCATCAGGACTAAAGCTAACGGCATTCACCTTGCTGTTATCTGCTTTCAAAGTCAAAAGTGGCTTAGCTTCTCGATTCCATATCCTCACAGTTCCATCGGAGCTTGCACTGGCAATCCGTTTACCATCTGGGCTAAATTGAACCGAATTCACCTCTTCCTGATGTCCAAACAAAACAGTTAACGAGTTTCGATCGATCTGCCAAAGCTTCGTGATATTATCGTTACCTGCAGTTGCCAGCGTCTTTCCATCGGGACTAAAAGTAACACTAGAAATAGCCCCGTTATGACCGACCCAGGTATCTAGTAATCTGCCATCTTGTGCCCACAGCCTTACGGTTCCATCTTTACTGCCAGAAGCAATAGTTTGTCCATTTCGACTGACACTCACGCTCCATACCTCTCCTAGATATGGAATAGTCTTTATAGTTTTTAAAGGTTGCCCCTCTCGACTCCATATCTTGACAGTTCCCTCTAGGCTAGCAGTAGCAAAAATCTGACCGTCACCACTGAAACCTACATTTACAAAAGGCTGAGAGGGGTTGGTAAGAGTCTTGATTAGAGTCTTGCCATCCCGACTCCACAGTTTTACGGTTTTATCACTGACTGTGATAATCCGATCGCCTTGAGGACTAAAATCCACTTGCCTTACCCAGTTTTGATGTCCTTTAAGAATACGAATCAATTTACCGTCCAGCCTCCAGAGTTTTACGGTTCGATCGCCACTGGCAGTAGCGATTATTTTTCCATCTGGACTAAAACTGATACCGGGCACCCAATTATTTTTATGAGCATGAATAACCCGTACCAGCTTGCCGTTGCTGTCCCAAAGTCTGACTTCATCTAGACTTCCGGAAGCAATCATCTTTGCATCAGGACTAAAACAGACGCTTATCACCGCGTCTGTATGTCCTGACAAAGTTTTGACTAGACTTCCATCCCGTCGCCATAACTTAACTGTGCGGTCGTAGCTAGCTGTAGCGAGCATTTGACCATCCGGGCTAAAACTAACATTCTGAACAGCATCAAGATGCCCTTGCAAGCGGTTTTCTTCCCTTACCCAGATTACGGATTGCGCCAAAGTTGCGAGAAGGTCGGTTTGGAGTTTTTGGTCTGTGCTGCCCCAAGGTAATTGTTGCAAACGTTTATTAGCTGTCAGTGCATCAATCAGGGCATCAAAAGAATTTCGATTCACTGCGAAATTAGCTTTTGAAGATTGTGTTAAAGCCTCAATTAGTTTTATTTCTGCTTGTCTCCACTGATATCCAGCAAAAACTGCAAATCCACTTAGAGCGAGAATGACTCCAGTCACAGTGGCAACCAAACTACGCTGACTGTTTTGCCTTTTTTGCAAACTACGCTTCACAAACTCTGATTCTACCTGGTTGAACCAGTTGTTATCAGGGGAGTTTAGTACCTCCTTTTTCAATACATCCAAATAGGGATTGGCATTCCAAAGAAACTTTTGCTGTTGCCTATCTTTCCACTCTAGAGCAGCAGGTGTTAAACGGCGCTCCAATCTTAAGTTTTTCTCATCTTTTACCCAATTCAGCAGCTTTTGCCAACCGCGCACCAAAGCATCATGGGCAGGTTCCACATAGGAATTACCTTCAGCATCTTCTCCTTGTACCAGTAACCGTGAATCGGTAAACCGCTCTATTACAGCTTTAACTAAATAGTTTTTCTGTGGCGGATATTCCAATTCCGATAACGGGACTTGTCGGCGCGCTAATTCACCCCCACCCAGGGCTACCATCCGCAACATTACATGACGGATAACTTGGCTGTAAGCTGGATTTTTTTGAACTAGCGCCTGATATTCCTCATCAGCCTTTTGAGTCAGCGATTGTATTACTCCCCCTAAAGCTTGATAATCTGCTTGAGTCAGCGAGCGAGCGATTGTTATCCCTCCATTTTCTGCCTCCCATTGTCGCTTTAAATACTTGAGATAAAGTTCGCTCAAACCAAAAGAAAGTAGGGGCAACGATCCCGGCATATCCGCCACTTCATCAATTAATTGTTCTACTAAATCGTGGGGTTGAAAATACATTACCCGTGCTTCTGCTGGCTTTTCAATTGCTTCCCGCAGTTCGGCTCGTGTCATCGCTGGTACAATAAATCGTCCGTCGCTCCAACGCTTTTCAAACTCAGTTTCAGTGTTTCCTACTTCTTGTTTAACGACGGTGGAGAAAAACTTTAAGCCAGCATCTCTGACTTGAGGTTCAAAGTCCGATCGCAAACTTAATACTACCCGTAATTTATCCTGATGGGCATTAGTTGCTTTCACTATTTGTTGAAAAAAATCATTGCGGTCGTTTTCAGGAGAACCGAGTGTAATGATTTCTTCGCTTTGATCGATAAAGATAATTAACTTAAAATTGGGATAATTTTTAGCCCAAACTGCAATACTTTGAGTTAGCGTTTTTTGTGGGTTTCGTAAATCGAGTTGGGGTAATTGGGCATCAACCAGTGCATTATTCAGGGATTGAAAAGGTGTTTCTCCCGGACGGATCGGTGGAAGTATACACCATTTGTCGTTTTCTTCCTGTTTCAATTTGGGAATTAATCCGGCTTTGACCAAGCTGGATTTACCCGAACCCGAAGCACCTAGTACCACAGTTAGAGGATGAGTTTTGACAAAATTTTGCAACTTTTCTATTAGTTTGGTTCTACCGAAAAATAGTTGGCTGTGTTTTTCCTCAAACGGTGACAAGCCGAGATAGGGATTTCTGGATTCATCTAATGGCGGTGCTGGAGGTAGATTTAGCACGTGTCCTGGTGTCAGGAAAATATACTCGCCTTTGTCGTGTTTTTTGAGGCAATGAATCCCTGGAGTTTGGCGAATAGCTCGCGCTTCTGTGGCAATTTCCACCCGATCGCGCAAATATAGATAAAGTTCCGTTGCCGTAATCACCCCATCCCCCGCAGGCTTACCCGGTTCTGCTGGTGGAAAGGCATCGGCTTTACCCTCAAGTGCTTCAATTAACGCACGGGCAAACGGTGAATGGCTTCCAAGTTGTCCGCGATCGTCTTTTAGGTCAAAGGCATCCCATGCAGATTGATCGTAAGCAGCCGAGGTGACTACTTGCCATGCAGGGTCTTGAATGAAGCGATCGTAACGTTCTTTGTGGAGTGTACTCAGTTCAACAGGAATTGCTTTGCGTAGACTTGACCAGCGAAAAGCACCGGCAAAGCAACAGTCGAGAATGCCTAAAAAGTGACGGCAGGGAAGATGAAGTAGAGCTTGATGTACCTCTGACATCTGCAAGTAAGTGCTAACATTGCCCAAGCGAGCATCTTGGGGAACTAGATAGCCTTCAGGACCATCCTCGCAGTTTAGGGCAATACCATGTCCAGCAAAGTAGAAGAGGAAGCGATCTCCTGCCTTAATTTGTTTCGGTAGTTCTCTTTCTAGCACCTGCCGAAGTTGGCTGAGGGTAGCCGCTTGATTTAGAAGTAGAGTAACGGTGTAATGATGCTCCTTTGCGAGGATACGGGCGATTTCTGTTGCATCGCTGACGGCAGTTTTTAGTGAATAAATGCCGTTGTTGTAGTCGTTAATGCCAACGACCAGGGCATAACTGCATTCAAAATTTGACATAGTAATTTATCTATTATGACCGGAGAAAACCTTAAATAATTGGAGTTTAGACTAAGCAGGTCAAAAAGTGCGATCGCACTGAGACTAGCTCACAGTTCTCAAGAACGGCAATGGTCGCTGGCGAGCGACTATCAGACTCAACCATAAGATAAATACCAGCGACCGTTGACGTTCTCTCTGACTTGCACTTCGAGAAAAAAACTGTCTGCGATAGTTTCAACAGACAGCAGAGCGGGTAGAAGATTGAAATTCGACTAAAAATCTCAAATCTACCTGCCATGAAGTTAGAACAATTACGAGAATTTCGTCAACTGGCTTATCAATGCCTCGGCAACGCTTGCATATGCCACATTTGAACTAGCAGATGCAGTGATGACGACCCGCCAGGTCTCATGTGCGAGGAGATTTTGCCCTCAGTCCTTTATTTCGACGTGAGTGGTCAAGCGTCTACGAGGCGCTGCAAGATTGTAGACCAGATCGAGCAAAATTGATGCAACTATATATCGAACAAATGTCACAAGTGGAACGGCCAGTATTGGCGATCGATCATACAGCATGGTTAAGACCCCATGCACGTACCCTCAAAGAACGTACTTATGAACATCAACCCACAGCCTTACCTCACGGTATACCTGTCGGCATCGGTCAAGGATATAGTACGATCGCACTGATACCTGAAAGTAGTGGCAGTTGGGCGCTGCCGTTAAGACACGAACGTATTACCAGTTGGGACAACCCGATTAGTTTTGGGGCCGGGCAATTAGCACGCTTTATGTGAATATCTTCAGAATAGACCGATCGCTCTATTTGATAGTGAGTATGGGTGTGCACCTCTGATCGAAGCCACCGCTGCGAGCGCGGATGATAAACTAATGCGTATTCGCTCCAATCGTTGCTTGTGGTCAGCACCCCCAGCCTATAGTGGTAGAGGACGGCCCAAAATTCACGGTCAACAGTTTAGACTCAACGACCCTCAAAGCTGGTGGTCACCAGAACAAACTCTGGAATCTCTGGAACCCAAACTGGGAAAAATTCGGTTAAAAAAATGGGATGACTTGCATTTTCGAGGTAGTCCCAAACATCCAATGACCTTGATTTTAGTCGAACGTTTAGAAACTGTAACGGGTCGATTAAACAGTCAACCTTTGTGGTTAGTGTGGGTTGGTATGCAAATGCCATCTCTGGCTGAAATTTGGCAACTGTATCTGCGCCGCTTTGCCCTCGAACATTGGTATCGGTTAGCTAAACAAACCTTACATTGGAATGTGCCGAAGTTGAGTACCCCTGAACAGTGCGAACGATGGAGTGATTTGATGCCTTTACTCACCTGGCAATTATGGTTGGCTAAAGATCTAGTCACAGAAATTCGTCTACCGCAGGCATTAGTCTCTGACTGAATTGACACCTGGAAGGGTTGTACAATCAATGCTTCCACTTTTAATCAGGATTGGAAGTCCTGCTGTTTCTCCCAAACGGCGAGGAAATTCAGATGGATGGCAAACAGGAAAACCGCGCACTCGAAGATGTCGCTATCCTGTCGTCAAAAAGGGTAAAGGTCGGTTCCAAAACTCGTCAAAATCCATCAGTTAACCTGGGAATCTCTCTCTAAATTCGCCACAATTTTTACTCAGCGTTAGCTGGGTAAATTTGTGCTTAGTCTAAACTCCAATTAAATAATTGAGTAGTGTTTTAGATATGTAAGAAATACAGGAATTGCCTAACAAATCTTTGTGATTAAGGTTTAAGAAAAAGAGATACATATTTCCCGGAAGCAGAACCAATGGGCAAAATTTGAAATGAGTCTGAAGGAAATTTATTTTGAAGAATTTTTTCTAAATACTTAGCTGCTTCTTCATTTTTTGAAGGGTAACGAATTTCATTGATCGGTGTATTGATGTCCGGATTTGGGAAAGCATATTTGTCGAAAAACTCTTGTTCTTTAGGAATTAAAAATATATTTTTGTCCCCAAAAGTCTTGCTAAATAATTCTTTAATTTTCTTAGCTTTTATTTCTAGATCCGCTCTATTTTTTATAAAATAAATACGAATTTCATAATCTGTCAGGATTTGAGGCTCTACATAAGTTGGCGTTGGTATAACTTGTGGGTGTTGATAAATATTAGTTAAAATAGGATAAACGATTGTCATAACAATGATTGCAAAAAAAAGGCTCAGTCCGATTAATTTCAACTTGGGCAATTTCACATTTTTAGGTTGACCTTCTTTTGCCTCGTCCTTTAGGTGAAATTCTGTGTACGGCTGTTGCTCATTTCTTAAAATATTAGAGAGTTCCGTAGAAGGTATGATTGAAACAGGCATACTACGGTCATATGAATTTGCACCAATCAAAGGATGCTGCCTGTGATCGGTTGCACGTTTAACATTGTCACGCACATACTCAAATAGCTCCCCAACCGTCACAATTCCATTTTTGTCGCGATCGGCAGCACCTCGCATTCCTTCTAACAGATAGTAGGTAAAAACTCCATGCCCCCCTCCCCATTTAGCATCCTCAAATGAAACCTCATTTGCTTCCGCCGAGGTTAGTAGAGCGATTCCTCCTCTTGCCTTACTCACTGCTTGTAGATAGCAATTTACAAATGTAGAATCATCAACAGCACTTCGACGACCAATTCCTCCAGCAATCGCTGCACTGTGGCAAGTATCCGCTAAGACAATGACTTTCTCGGCGAGCAAATTTTCCTTCAGAGACAAGTCAATTTCACGCATGGGTAGCGCAGTCCCTGCGATATCACCCGGAGCTGTATCGTGAGTAAGCAGGTAGACATTGCCTGGTCGGTCAAAATCCGGTGCGCCGTGACAGGCGAAGTAGATAACAACAAGGTCTTCTCGTGCTGGCTTTTTCAAAAAAGCACGGAGTGCTCGTGTAATGTTGCCAGTTGTTGCTTCCTCATTGGTTAATTTACAGATGAATTCTTTCTTAAAGTTGCCTCCACTGGGCGTGAGGAGTAGGTTCTGAAGCTCCTCTGCATCCCGATCGGCATATCTCAGATTCCAACCATGATATCGGTACCGTGAAATACCAACAATAATTGCCCAGCGATCGCACTTGCGATACTCTGAGTACAGCTCTAACTCTGAGATTATAGGTTCTGCACGTCGGTTAGTAGGTTGCTGCTCGGACATTTCACAGATAGGTCAGTTGCTAGTAGGTTTCCGCAGTATTGAAAATTATAGAACTACTCCAGAACTCAGGATGGAGTTCATGTAAAGAAGCATTAATTTACTCCTATCTAATGAATATTTCTTTTACAAAACGCCTATCGCGTTAGCGTGATTTTAATCTCCTTCGTTGTCCATTCCTGACTAGGATCGAAGATTGGTATTGCTGCACGGGTGATATCTGGAGAGCGATCTACATCAGCACCAACCGCAGCCATAAGTTGTCCGAGTGGATTATCTCCGCGAGCGAGTTTCTCTGCCTTTTTCTCAATTTCTTCATCAAGGGAAGGTAACTCTAGCCAACGAAAATCGTTTTGTTTAATGGTAGCAAAAACTTTGATAGTTTCTTTTCCACTTTGATGTTTCTCTGGTAGCGTCAAGTTGAGTGGAAGCAAAATCTCTTGATTGGGATTGAATGGATAAAAAATAGCCTCTGGTTTTTGGAGTGGAATGCGGGAAACCGCCCAGTTGGGTTCGACATCCAGCACAGCAACATTCAAATCTTGAGAGGAAGTATTTTTAATTCGCAAGAATGCACACTCACCAGATTTAACAACTAAATTAGTGGGATCTGGAAATGGTTGCGGTTTTTTAGACATTCCTAGTCGCCAGTTGGGTTGTGTGAGTAATTCCACCTCTAGCTGGCCCGTCAAATCAGAAAAGTGATTGCTCAACTGTTGGATCGCCTGATATTTTACCAAGTGTACCAACCGTTTCACTACTTGTTGCGGAGCATCAGAATCATCAATCTTTAGCGCAGGTGTGAGGTTTTCGATCGGTGTACCCGTGCAAATCTCATACTCCCCTTTCTGATTAACCCCTACTTGATAATCTTCCTTTTGGTGTGCATCCGCCAATTTCAACCAACCATTCCCTGCCAGTGCTTCCTCGACTGCTGATAGTGCATCATCCTCCAGATCCTTAATAGTTTGAGGCAGTTGATTGTCTTTGTCACCAACCGCTTTTTTGAAAAGACGTACTGCCCGTACCAAATCGACAGGGGCTGATAGCATCACGGCTTGAGCGCCGAAGTCAATTTTACCTGAATGCAAAACTTCAATCACATCTGCCCAGGCATCAGAAGCACCAACGCCTGCAATCTCAACGATAGCCAATTGCTGATTTGTCTGAGTAAAATCTGTTGTACCAAAGGCATAAATTGCGAAACGAGCGCCTCGACTGATACCGTTTGCCATCCCCGCATTAAGCCGGACTTGCTTGGGAACTCGCTTGGGTTCTGAGTCTGCCTCAGTTACCTCTTCCTCAATCACCTCAAGCACATTCACGGCATATTGTAAGAAGCCATGCTCTACTCCGAAGACAAAGCGATCGCTCTCACCCACCAACATTGGCATCTGAGGAAATTTGCTTTGAATTTTTGCACTGACGCGATCGTGCAATGTTTTGTATGTCAATCCTGAAGGGCTGCTGGTCAACGTATCGATTGTCCAGTATGTCAGCGCGCCATGTCGCTCCTTACCGCTCACGGCATACTCGTAGGCATACTCGCTAGGACGACAGGCGGCGAGCAATACGTAATCTCTAGATTGAGGAAGCCAGCGCCCGGGGGTAATACTTGCAGCCGTCCCATCCGTTAGAGCTTGCCAGTTTTCGATGAGCTCTTGTTGTGGAGCAACCAAACTTTCACAGTCTCGCGGTGCTGTATCGATTTCTCCAATTCCTCGAATTGCAACATCGTCGCCTCTAGTTGCTTCCCCAGAATGGCAGCTATCCAAGACAAGGGTGACAATCAACCCTTTGTCCGTCATCCGCTTCAAAAGTGTCGCCAATTCCACATCTCGCAGGTAGCGCCCAGATTCATTACCGACATCCATTGGCACAATTCCCTCATCGAGTTGGTCATTCCCCTTCAATTCGGGATAAATGGTTGTTGTTCGTCCTCCATGTCCAGAATAGTGAATGTAAACCTGCTCTCCCGGCTGCGCTATTTGTGTAATGGCATGAAACTGAGCCACAATGTTTGCATAAGTTGGCTCCGGGTCTTTAATTTCGATTGTTTCAGGAACTTCAGGATTCGGAGAAGTCAGCCTAAAAATCCGTTCTGATGGAATCTTCAATGTCTGGGAGAGGTAGCTTGCTACAAGGTTAATATCACGCACAGATCCTTTAAGACTTTTATACAAACGATTGGGTAAGTAGTAGTCAATACCAATTAATAATGCGTAAACATTTGGTAGTTCTTCAGGTAAATTAGTCATGTTTTTTCATTACTGGGGTATGGGTTTATAATGTAGGTAGTTGGATATTGACAGAGTTTTATAGTCGCAAGTTTAAGCTCTTTATAAAACTTTACTATTTCAGCGACGTATCCTTCGGCTCCAAATTTTGTTAAGTTAATCGCGAACTCCTTACGCCATTTGTTCGCGGGTTTTGAGACCGACTATTCCATCTGACTTCAACCCTTTTTTCTGCTGAAATTCCTTGACGGCTTTATCTGTTGCCGGCCCAAATTCACCGTCAGTCCCAACTATCATGCCAGCCTTTTTCAAGCTTTCCTGAAGCTTGAGTACATCCGAGCCTTCCATTCTGGGCACCGCCAAGCGCAACGTTCTCGGTTTGCCATCCCACGGCGCTTTGGAAAAACCTGGAGCAGGCGAGCGATTAAGTGCATCCTCGGTGTGAGGGCCAAAGCCGCCATCTTCGCCAATCATTTCGTGAGGATTGTTCTGATTCCAAAGCTGCTGAAATGCAAGTATTGATTTGCTGCGAAGATCGATCGTACCGTCGCCTATGTAGTCGAAGTGAGGCGGGTCGCCCGGTAAGGGATGCCAGCCGTATTGCATCAAATAAACTTCCCAGCCTCTTGGATCTTCAATGTCGATCGCTAACCCGGTTTGGTGGTTGCTGGCTCCCGGTGCAGCTACAGGATTGGGGTTGTTGGAGCGATCGTTGTACAGCAGCATTTGCTGGGCGATAGTGCGGTAGGCGGAGTTCACCTGCATGGTTTGACCTCGATCTTGAATCGCTCTCTGGAGTGCCTGTTTCGCTGGGGATTGTACGTAGGGAAAGGCTGCATCCAGCAAGTCTACATTGAGGTCATCAAAACTGACAAAGGCATCGGGTACAATCAGTTGCAGTTGATATATCAACTGCTGGGATAAGCCATTGACCACCGCCGTCGAAGACATGGGTGCATCTTGGAGCAATCCGGGAAAACTCCCTCTAACTCCTAACCGATCCCGTTCCACAAATTCTTCGCAGGCTTCGACAATTACAGGTTGATTAAAGAGAAGATCGCTTGAGTCAGTCATGGTTTTCTCCAATCTGTTTGAATTTGGTTACACAATCTATGTTACAGTCCCAATCTTTTTCGGGTTTCCGCACCTACAACACCATCCGCTATTAGCCCTTTCTGCTGCTGAAACTGCCTCACTGCCTTGTCAGTAGCGCTGCCAAAAACTCCATCAGGTTCGAGATTGATTCCTACTGCGCTTTTTGTACTTGACGGACATCCTCACCTTCCATGACAGGCTCGGTGAGTTTCAAGGTGCGAAGTGTTTTCGAGATTGTTTCCCCTGTTACTTCTTCGCCTGTTCCTTCATAGGTTAAAAAAGACTGCCAGGGTTTTCCCAAGAACAGTGCTCGTTCAGCCAAGCGTCGGCGCGTGAGTCCCACAAAGGTTCACCGCTGACCTTATTCCACACGTGAAATTGATTGGCTGCTCCTTGATAGTTTCCCTCGTTCAAAAGGGTGCATCTCACTTTGGCAAATACATCAAATTGAAAGTTGACCGTTGAGATAAGCACAGCGAAGAGAAAGGATAGAGGGAACGCTCTCAATTTTCCATTGCGCTCCTGATATTTTCACCCTGAACCCAATTCGTTTAATAATTGATTCAACTGTTCCCGAACCTATCGAACTTATGGACTCTTCTTTATAGTATTGGTAGTTGACTATTCGGCAGCGATGGGTCTCTAAATAGTTACAAAATGTTTTAAATCCTTTTTTTTTCCTCTCTTTCAATAGATTGATAACTTCATCTATTTTACCTTGCCACAACATATTTTCTGCTAGTTTTAAACGTTTTAGCGAACCTCCTACCTTGTAAAGATTTTCTTTCAGATGATACCAATCTAAGATTTCTTGTCTTTGTTCAGTATCTCCTATTTCTTGAAATATTTTCCAAATTCCCGCATGACCATCTCAATCGGCAATACATAGGATGTAGTAATTTTTGGCTATTAGTCCAATCAATTAAATCTTGATTATTTTGAAAAGATGCTCCCGAATAAACATTATCTAAACAAATGGCTTTATAGTCTTTCCAGTAACACCCCTCGCCTTTGGTTTCGTTGCGTAGCCTGACTTTCCCGCCATCTAATGTAATTTCTTGGACTCCTTGTTTAGATGTAGGTAATTCAAATTCTTGTCGTTTAACTAATCTTTGTAATGTACTATGAGAGACTTTGACCCCCGTGAAAATCTCTAAATCTTTTTCTGCCATTTGATAAGATTCGTTGGCACTGATTAAAAGACAGCATTTTTCCATCATTGGACTGAATTGACTATACGCTTTCAATCCAAAATATTTCGCTTGATTGTCTGTAATTTCGAGCGAACCGACTATTGATTTTATTTTTCTGGATTTTCCTGTTTTAATCCCTGATACTGCTGAAAAAAAAAGCTACCTAGTTCTGGTCCCACTTGTTCTAGCATTTTCTGACGGAGAGATTTTTCTATGCTGTCAAAACTTTCTAACTCGGTCGGATCTGTATTTCTGTAAAGAATGGATGCTGCCGCTTTTAAGTAGGCTTTTAGCTGTTCTTGGTCTGAGGGTGTCATTTTCTTTACCTCATATTTTTTGGCAATTTTACTAGCTTTTCCATTTTAACCCTTTTGCGACTTATTCGCCAAAGTGAGATGCACCCGTTCAAAAGCCTCAGAAGAGTCGAACCTCCAAACCCTTCTGCTTCTGGGCCGACATTGAAACAAAAGCAAACCAGTGCAGAAAACTGACTGTCCTTAAGCTGAACTTCTACGGCATCTTCAACATAGGATTCAAATTTTTCTAAATCTATTCTCAGCAATTCCTCTGCCTGCGTTTGGCTAATCGTCAGTCCTTCATAAACATCATCGCCTGTATGTCCGCAACCAATTGTCCAAACTCCACCGCCGTCATCATAAGCAGTTAGCTCGCATCCTTCAAACGCCGTCAAAAGCTTAAAGCCTTCTTCATTGATATGCTTTGAACCTCTGCGTTCTGTCACATCAGGCGGTTGTTCGTCTGGAGGATGAATGTTGTATGTTTTAGCCGCGCTGAACCGCAAAGCATCAATTAATGCTTTAACTTGCCCCTTGGTCTCCGTGACTTTAACGGCTAGGTCGTCTTTTATTTCGTAGATGCGACCATCGCTGAAAATTTCAAGTGATCTTAGCATTTTTTTCCTTTCCGGTTACACCGGAATGATGGGGAGTGGGGAGTAGGGAGGGGGGAAGGGGGAATTATTGACCTTGACTTTATCATTCCCATCCAACCGAAAACGATATCAACTGTACAGTGACTTTTTATTTGACGTGGAGACATATGAGTGCCGTTAAAGAGGCAAAGCTAAATCTGGCTTGCTTTTTTGGCTCAATCTAGCTTGCCAATGCTGATCGTCAAATGCTAGAACGCGCTCGCAAACTTTCTCTGTAATCCTGTAATAGGGAAGGTTTTGCTCAGCGACACAAAATTGTCTCGATGTCATTTAATTAGGCACTGTACAGATCGGGTCGAGTGTCTTGTAGTGCTTCGTAAACGCTTGACCATTGACGACGAAACACACTCTTATAATGATAAATCCGCTAAACTTTGAGCTGTTCTGGTCAGTAAAACTGCATCCATTAATTCAAAGGTAGCATCTTGCGCTCTGCATAGATTTTTGTAGATGGCTTGACGAAACTGTTGCAACCATCGTGACAACATTCATAGCGGTCGATCGGGGTTGGTGAGACTTCTCCGATTTTCCGTCATCCGGGTCAATTCAGGCATGAGCTGACCCGGTATTTTTTTATTTTGTGACTCAAAAAATTATGACCCTCTCCCGTGTTTCTTTCGGGAGAATTCGCGCTGTCAAAGAGAACGTCAACGCTCGCTGGAATTCTATCTTATGGTTGAGCTTCCTAACTTTTCGTCAGCGACCGTTGCCGTTCAAGAGTACACTGACGATCGTGGTTTAATAGCTGTTTAGTCTAAACTCCAGATACAAAGGTACCCCTCGTTGCCACAAGCGCTCGGCAGTCTCAAGTGATCGAATAACTAAAATTCGTAGTGTGCCAGTTGGTGGTGCGGAATGTGGGATATATATCAAGACTTCGGGACTACTTTGCCCTTCATAACACTCTTGCTAGATTTACCCCCAATAGAAAGATTTTACTTTCTCCAGAGTGACAAAAGAGGGTTAAATTCTACCACCAACCTGCGGAATGTGGGATAAAAAAGTCCAACAATGAATAAGCTGTTGCACATTTAAACTGTGATACAAGCATCCCCCTTGTTTTTGATTTTTCGACCCCATTTAATAATTAACTCTCCTTCATTTAATAGGCGATGTAATAAATATTCTAGCTCTTCAATTGATGTAAAAAGTCGATGTGCAATATATTCTTTTGTCGAATGCCAGACTAATTTAATCAAATTATATTCTGGGAGGAATTCTAAATGAATATTAGGCAATTCTGTCTCTATTTTTTCGAGGTACTCTTTTTTTCTGTGAAAACTAGCATTGTCAAGGATGATTACTATTTTTGCTCCCTTTTCAGCAAATTCTGATGCTTGATTACCTGCTTCTACCCATTCATTAATTAGCTCTTGGTAAAAGATTTCCAGCACTCTGTAAAAATTATTTGAATTGCCTTTATTTAGAAACTCTACAAACCTTTTTTTGTCTGAGTACCTCAGACATCCCATTACATTAATTCTTTCTTTTCTTCTGTCTCCCCTGACATTCTTTCGGGTTATTTTTTTACACCAGTTCTTTCTTCTAGTGACTCTCAAACTAAATCCACTTTCGTCCCAAAACCATACCTGCAATAGTTCAGGAGTTTCTTTTTCTATTTTTAAGTATTCCGATATTTTTTCTTTAAATGCTGTTATTTTGTCGGGATTTCTTTTAGATCTACGCTATATTTTGCCCAAAGGTAAACGTATTTTTTTTGCTTTAATATCCTCCGAACTTGCGCTCCACTTAATTTTATTCTGGTACTATGCTCTAAATATATTGCTAATCTTTGTGCTGTCCATATTCCAAATTCGTATCCTAACTCTTGAGGTTCTTTGTCTATAGTTTCTAATAATATTTCTATATATTTATCGGTGGCTTTTCTATGATTCCCACTCATCCTTGCATCGGTTAGAGTTTCTAGATTATCGGGATCTCCCTTCAGACACCAATGAGACACCTTATTTACTGAACAACCCAAAAATTCAGCAATTTTAGCTTGAGTTTTTCCATCATTGAGCAATAATAAGATCAGAATTCTTTCTCTAATATCTCCGTTTTGTTCCTCTTTAAGTGCTTTTTGACTGTAGTTTAGACTAACCAAAGATGAGAACGGTGGCAAAAGAAGAACTAGAGCCACCGCGCTGGGAGAGAATAAGGGTGAAAAAGAAAACCTATCCACTCCTTAAATGAACAGTGAACGATTAAAGGACTTTCGTCAAGCAGCATACGATTTATTGGTGAAAGCCAATGATGCAACAAGAGAGCTGATGGATGCAGTGATGACCACTCCGAATGCGTCATCTCTGGCGGAATTTTCGCTCAATCCATTATTCAAGCGTCAATGGCCAAGCGTTTACGAAGCGTTACAAGACACAAGACCAGACCGGAAAAAACTCATGGAGTTGTATCTGAAGCAATTACAGAAAGAAACACCCCCAACAGAACACATATTAGTAGCAATTGACCACACTGCATGGGAGAGAGCAGATGCCAAAACATTAAACGACAGAACCCATGAATATCAAAGGGGTGTAATTGTCGGACTTTCGATACAGTACAATTGCGTGGATACCCGAAGCAGAAGGAAGTTGGGCATTACCTCTGCTCCATGAAAGAATTAGTAGCGGGTCTTCACCCATACTTCAAGCAGCTTCTCAACTCAAACTTGTCTGTGAACAAAGCGTCAACCCTGTTTTAGCAGTTTTAGATCGAGAATATGGAAATGCGAATTGGGTACTGGCGCTAACAGAAGCTTCCATTCAAGCTGATTGCTTAATGAGAGTCCGAAAAAATGCCTGCTTGTGGTCAGCACCACCGGCCTATAGTGGCCGCGGTAGACCACGAAAACATGGGCAAAAAATGAGACCGGGCGACCCAAACACATGGCTTCAAGCGGATACAGAGATTGAAATTGACTCTCATCCAGATTGGGGAAAAGTCCTCCTCAGACAATGGATTGACTTACATTTTTATCGTGCCCCTGGACAAAAAGTCAATTTAATCCTAGTCGAAAGAATGAAGCCCATGTCAAATGGTCAACCGTTTCCACCCTTATGGTTGGCTTGGGTTGGAGAACGAACTCTACCTTTAGGAACTGTTTGGTTCAAATATTTACGACGCTTTGGAGTGGATCATTGGTATAGGTTTGCATTCGCAACGATTGCATTGGACATTGCCTAATTTAAGAACCCCTGAACAATCCGAGCGTTGGAGTGATTTAATGCCATTGATGAGTTGGCAACTCTGGCTGGCCAGAGATTTAGTAATCGAGAATAGACTTCCTTGGCAATCTGCTACTATCAATTTAACTCCTGGACGTGTTGCCCAATCAATGTTTTCGCTTTTAGTTGACATTGGGACTCCAACAAAAATGCCTAAACATAGGGGAAAATCCCCCGGTTGGGAAAAAGGAAAGGTACGTACCAAGGCACCATGCTATCCCACTGTCAAAAAACGGATTTCTCGGCGCAAAAAGTCTTCAAGATTAGCTATTTAATCTTCTACTTTTTAAGTTTTTGAGCAACAGCTTGCCTGAGATTCAAAGGTGGCTACTTTTAGCTGCGCTCATTTTTTAGTCTAAACTACAGTTTTGAAGTTGCTCTATCTGTTTGGAATTAAGATGATTTTTGGCTGGCATTTTTCTACAAGTTGACTAAACTAAGTTTTAATTATACCCTATTTAAATGTACAACAGCTTAATGAGCATAAATTATTGATAACAATCTGTAGTCTGAAACCCTTAATATTTCGATGTTTCCACACTTGACGGGAAAAGTCAGATTGATTAAGGTAGAACGGTGACAGGAGTACCAATATCAACCATTTCATATAATGCGATCGCCTCTTTATTGTGCATCCGAATACAACCATGAGATACTGCTTGACCAATGAGTTTATCCTGATTAGTTCCGTGGAAAGCTAAATCAAATTTTTTACCTTTTTTAAATACAATCACACGCTTTCCCAAGGGATTATTAGAGCCTGGTTTGATTACTTCACCAGTGTTGAAGTTTCTAAAAATTGGGTTTTTCTTCATATAAAAAATCTGATAGTTTCCAAGCGGAGTTTCCCAACCAGTTTTACCAACAGCGATGGGAAAGCTATTTAATATTTGTTTTCCATGATATACATAAACCTGACGTTCACTCCGCTTGACTATGAGACTAATTTTTATCGCGGCTCTTTCTTTAGGTGCTACTACTTTTAATTGAGTTTTAGGTAATGCTACTTTAGATGGAAATTGTGCTTGTTGTGTGATTGCCTTATTAGAAGACGGTGTATTTAAGTATCCTATTAAATATCCTACTGCACAACACAAAGGGATAATTCCAAAAGATAATAGTTTACTTTTTGCACGTGCTTTAGTAATACAAATATTCATACTAAAAAAAATCAAAGAGTTGTTAAATAGATTATCTCACATCTTGCACCAAGAAATCTTGATATCAATTCCTTGCTGTTGTAGCAGGGGTTACAATCGAAGGATGTCAGTCAACAACACGCATACGACCAACTGACGAAGGAGAATGTGGCTGTGGTATCACCACCACAGCCGAGGGGTGGGCAAGAATTGTTTCCATTGTTCTTGCTATCTTTTGGTTTAGCTTCACGCCCTTTTCTCTCATTCAAGGCTATCACTTGGCAACCAGAACATTTGTACTGGCGCAGGATGTGAGTTATTGAATCATGCGGAATTAATCTAAAGTTACTTTCCACAAAAAAATATTGCGGAGCAAAAAAAAAATATACAGCCCTCGCGTTACACCTTCCAGCGAGGACTGGATATTTTATGACTTGGAAGTGCCTTACGTCTTGCCAAATTTTGTTGGACAAAACAACTATGTTTTACCTACCATCCCACCTGTAACTGTTCAGGAATTTCATTAACCCTGCTTGCATAATAATTATAGGCAAGTGGGTCTGACTCTACATATTTCCATTCTCCGAAACAAAAAACAGGGGTGGTGCATAAAACTCTGTTAGGATCGATATATATCGATTGATTGGGATCGGAGGGATTAAGCTTCAACCAAGAACGGTTGTCCACTTCAACAACTTCAACAACATCGTAAAATGTATCTTTTCGTAGTGTTAATGGCTCACCTATAATTGAAGGATTCTCTAAAGCTTGGCGATTAGGAACTCTATAGGCTATTAAATCATCTGTTATGGGAACAGCTTGAAACTTTTTTGGTATTACTCTTATCGCAGATAAACCCTGTCTTATTCGCCTTGCAGCTTGAAGTCTGGCGCTAGCTGCTGCAATATCATCTACCTTGTTTACTGGCAGTTTCCGTAAAGTATTTGCTATATCCTCCACTAGACTGGGAGGAAGAGGCGGAACTGCATCTGCTTTTGAATCTTGAAAAAACGGTTTGTTTACGGCAAGATAATAGCCCAAACTACCACTAGCTAATCCTAAAATTGAAATAGCTATCATCGGCGACAGCCTACGAATCTGAGCCGAGCTAGACAGTTTATTAGTCAAATTATTAAGAAATTTCATATTGCAAGTATCTCCATTTTTATACTTTAAGTTGTAGACTCGCGTAACATGAACTTTGAAACTCTTTTATGTACACATTACATAAATTATACTCATTTTGATTCTCCAGTTAAAATTTATTAGTGGACAAAATAGTATCAATCTCATGCCAGTCTGAATCCTCCCATCCAAAAATGTATATTGATTCTTGCAGAATTTTTGCTAAAAGCCCTGGTAGAAACTGTTCAAAAGCAGGCTGATACTCCATCAAAGTAGCTAAAAATTCACTAGGTGTTTCTTTTAAGCCAACAATACTAAGAGCTTTTTTAAAAAATTTAATCTGAGCTAAAGTTTTTGTCAACGAGTTCATTGTCAATAAGTAATAAATATTATTCTCAATTTCTCTTGCAATGTTCTCTGCTTCGCTTACGACATTCTCTGCTTCTGTGAAACTTTTAAGTAAAGCATAAGCTGTGGCCAGTTTACTTAGTGCTATAGCCTTTGCCCATTGCTTGTTAATTAAGTCTATAATTTTTATTGCTTTATCAAATTTTTTAGCCTGAGCTAAAGCTGCTACCAATTCAATCAGTATCCAAGGTTTGCTATTATTATCTTCCTCAATAGAAAGTGCTACTTTCTCAGCTATGCTAAAAATCTTGTCCGCTTCTTTATTTTCAGTATGAGCTAGAGCTACTGCCAATTTACTAAATGGTATACTTTTTGCTGGTTCATAGCTAATTCTTTGTATAACTTTCTTTGCTTCAGAAAAAGCCTGAGCTAGAGCTAGCTCTACTGCTAATTTGCTCTGTGCTTCTGCCTTAAGGATATCTTCATGGATGGTATTAGCGATGTTCTCCGCTTTGGAAAAGTCCTTAGCTTGCGCTAAATTTACTGTCAATTTAATTAGTAGTTGTGACTTTTTAAGTTCTTCTTCACCCAAAACTAAAGAAGTTTTTTCAGTATTTAGAATTTCGTATATAGCTTTATCTAGCTCGGTCAATATTAACTCTGCATTCCGCCCACTTTGAACTAGAGCTACAGCTAATTTACTCAATCCCTCTGCCCTAGCTAAGTTTTCCTTCAGGTTGTAAACGGCTTTTTTAGCTTCCCTAAATACCACACTTACTTTATTGTCGTCATACTCTGCTCCAGCTAAAACTGTTGCTAATTTACTGAGTATCTCAGGCTTTCTCCAGTTTTCCTTAACTGCCCGTTCGACTTTTTGTGCTGTGGTTGCTATTTTCTCTGCTTCATTGAAGTTATTTGTTTCTTCTAAAGCTTCTGCGAGTTTACTAAAAGCGGTGGACAGTTCCCAGCCACTTTCTATTCCACCTGCCACTTCTTCTGCTTTAGTAAAGAAGTCTCTAGTTTTGTTGCCATCTTTTCCATGAGCAAGGACTGCTAGTTTACATAAAACCTCAACCTGCTTTGGTTTATCTTCAATTACGTTTGCAACTGTTTCTGCTAAATTGAATTCCTCAACATGAGCTAGAGCTACTGCTAATAATTGAATTTGATCAGTAACTATGCCTCCGTTGTCATTTTCATCAATGCTGTTAATAAGATCATTTACTTTGATTAACAAGCTTTTTGCTTCGTCTTTACGTTCAGTTTGAGCTAAGGCAACTGCCAATTCAATCATTCTGTCTATTCGTTGCCAGTATTTCGGAATTGCATCTGCAACTTGCTCCGCCTTCTTAAAGACAGAATCTGTCTCATTTGATCCAGACAGAGCCAAAGCAATTGCCAATTTAGTCAATACATATGCCTGTCTCCAGCCATCCTCATCTTTGCCAGCGACGTTTTGGGCTTCAGTGAACAGGTGTTCTACTTTTGTTCTACACCCAATCTCTGCCAAAACTTCGGCCACTTCTATAAGTGCTTGTGCCTTTGCAAAATAGCTCCCGATTGCCCTTGCTGATTTTTCTGCTGCTGTCGCGACTTTTTCTGCCTCGCTAAAGTCTTCAGCATAAACCAGAACTGCTGCCAAATTAGTCAGCATTTTTGCCCTATTATGGTCTTCCTGAATTTTTTCTGCAACTTCTGCTGCTTTATGTAAGAGAGCTTTTGCTTTGTCGCTAAGTTTTGCTCT
This sequence comes from Microcoleus sp. Pol12A5, assembly GCF_036701435.1. NCBI lineage: Bacteria > Bacillati > Cyanobacteriota > Cyanophyceae > Oscillatoriales > Microcoleaceae > Microcoleus > Microcoleus sp. Pol12A5. Next base: position 10,445 of record NZ_JAUBQU010000007.1, on the reverse strand, counting down.
CACCAGAGCTTCTGCCAATTTGATTAGAGCTTTAGCCTTGCCTAAATAGTCCTCTCGAATTCCATCTACAACATCTTCCGCCTCATCTAAAATATCAGGAACGAACTGACCCAATTCTTGCAGTGCATAATGAATTGCTAGTAAACAATTTAACTTGCTTTCAGAATCTTCTCTGAGACGAGCATAGCTTCGAGCTTCTACTTCACGCCCTAAATGAACCAAAGTTCTCAAATTAGGAATACTCACTCGTTGGTTAACAACCTGTTGAGCTGTGTAAAGCTTTATCAGTGTTACTATCTGGTTTGGCTCTTCCAATGGATCGGCAAAGCCATCAATTGCTAAGTTTAAGTCATCAACATAAGCTACATTACCGAAGGTAATAGATTTTGCTTCCATCCATTTCGGTGAGCCAGTTAGCAGGGTGTAAAGTTCCTCTTTTTGTTCCGATAACTTTAGGTGTTTTGGCAAGTATAAGAGGCCATAACTATCGATTTTTTTCTGGTTCAGGTCATTCCAATGATGGGTTTCTTTTTTGTAGAAATTAATAATTTCTTGGTGCTGTTCTATTGCATCACAGTAGAAATCTTCGTTTTTCTTTTCATCTAGTAGATAATCTCGAAAAGATTGGTGAAATAAAGTATATGTTTTGCCTTTTGACTCGTTATTTTGAAATATATCAGTAAACTGAATTAACACCCTTAAGTTTTGTTTGATTTTAGTTTTAGTGAGTTGACGATTTTTTGTAAAATTTACTAACTGCGTTTCGGTAACTGCTGCTTGAGTCACTGCTAAGGTTCCTAAAATAGGTTGATATTTATTTTCCCATTCATTATCAGAACAGCGCCGACGCAACATTTCGTGATAAATACCGTATAAACCACTTGGTAATGTATCCAATTGGTCAAGAGGCTGATAGCCCAACTCAATTTCGTTTAAAATTAATTTTGTGTAAAGAAAATTACTAGACGACTTATCAGTTAAGCTGTCTACCAGAGTTGGGCTATCCACTTTAAATATATCTAATTTCTCGTGTATTTTCTCACTATTAAACCTTCTGATAATGTACTGAGAAATATCATTAAGACTGTTTTTTGACTGCTCTTTCAGATGATAAATAAAAGGCTTGAGAGTTTCCAAATAACTCAATACTCGTCGCTCTTGGCGAGTCGTACATATAAAACGTACCCAAGATGGCAGATCTTTTACTTGAGATAAAAGAGTGACAATATTCTCTTCTTCCTTGTATGTTACTGCTTCATCAAGGGAGTCAATTAAAATTACGATAGCTTGTTTTTGAGTTTGAGACAAATCTATAGCTTTTAGGGGTTTACGCAGCACAATGTCTAAAACTTCTTGGGGATAGCTCGTGTATAAATTGTTAATCACCATACCCTGGACTTCACTATTTTTAATAGTTTCAATGGTAATGTTGACATTTACTGATAGATGAAATGGTTTAATCGTATTAACTAACGCCTCAGCATAATCATATGGAAAATATTTCATAAGTTGAGCTGCTAGAGATTGCAGTACATTATTAGGTTCCGTTGTACCACCCCTCCCAGCAATACAGAAGTGATAAACTACGATGTTATTTTTGTCTCTTTGATTTTGGATAAATTGAGCTGCGATTGCACTCTTTCCCAATCCTGGTTCTCCTGTCAGAATAAAAAATTGCTTATCACTGTTTGCAAGCCAATTATCAATCTCTTCAAACAACCATTCACGTCCTGTGAAATCTTTAGTCAATGTTGCTATTACATCATCAAAAGGAATGGCAGTAATTTTGGGCTGGATGGGTGTACCTTCCTTTATTCCTGTAGCTTTATGTGTTGATTTTTTTTTTAAATCTCCTATCTTATTTCCTACAATTTTTGATTTATTAACTGTACTACCTATAATTTCAGCTTTAACCTCTCCACACGAAGGTGCTTCATCAAGTTCGTTTCCGGTCACCTTTGAATCTGTTGCCGTCTCAAATTCTATACGAGCAGCAGCTGTAAAATCATCTTGTTTTGGTATATTTGATAAATTTGCGATTTCTAAAGGCTCTATTTTCCAAGAATATTGTGCAGTTGCAATATCTATTGCAAATTTAAAAGGTCTATCTTCATAGGAGAGTTGCTCACTTCCAGCCTCTAATGCTCGACTAAAGTCTAAAAATCCGTTTTCTCTTTCTCTTGCTTCTGGATATTTCAAATTATCATCAAAGCTATTTGTATGAGTAAAACCAGTACATTCAATAGCTATATAAGCCTCATCATCAATTAGTTGTTGTAATTTTTCCAATTTTTTTTTTCCAGCCAACAATTCTGGTTTCCCGTTTTCTCCCTGAAAGAGTTGTAATTCACGTCGCCCAGGAGCGTTCCATTCTCCATCATTACGCTTATAATTAAGAGAAACAGCCGCCAAAGCATGACCATCAATCACTATTAAAAGCGGTAATAGGTCACATCCAAAACATAGCCCACAAAAAAGTAGTGCCAAATCAAGGCAAGTTCCTTCACCAGGAGAAGAAAGGATTTCAGATGGTGTCCTGATTAACTGTATTTCCTCTTCAGGATGATACTTTTCATACGTATATGTAATCTTTTTACTAACTAAATTATTATAAATTGCTTCAACTAATTTGCGGCGACCCTTCTTATTCTGCACCAAGTCAAACCGATTTACTGGTAGCTTAGGTAATAACTCAATTGCTTTTCCATTGACAAACTTTGCCAAATCTTTTTCATTAGCTTTAGACCATTTCCATTCATTCATAAAAGCACAAGTGCCTCATAAAAAATTTGAAATATGCCAGGTATAAATTACCTCATGACTTCAAACAAATCGCTAACAGGATTTGGTGATTCAGAATTGTAACTACCTGTATCTACCTTTAAACGGTAAAGTCCAGGTGCCAAATCACCAATAATTAATACCCATTCACTATCTTGTTGTTGAAAGTCTACACTCCGTGGAGAACCTTTTTCAGAAACATGTGTAATTTCAGCTTTTAATTTTTTAGCTTCAAAATTGATTAACTTTGCACTTATTTTTACAGGTTCTTCCTTAAGATAGATGTCATCAATACTAAGACTAATTGCTGATTTATCTGCTTTTTCTGGACTAACCTCGGGTCCGCGAATATCTCCTAGCCCTTTAACTTGCATTGCCTTGAGACGTTCGAGAAGTTGTTGTAAAATTTGACTGTTATTTTGAATCGAGCTATGTCGTTCAGCAACATAAGTATCTCTGTATTCCTCAGACAAATCAATCGGAATAGCTGATAAATAAGGCACTGTTCCATCACCATCACTCAAGAGCAAATCTATTCCTTCCGGCAGTTGATTACTAATTAGGATTTGTCCATTAATCAAACTAGCTGATTGCATAGTAGGCTGTTTAATACCAACCATAGGGATTGTTTTATAGGACTTCCGATACTCCTCATCCTCTTCGTGACACTTCACAGCTTCGTCAATTTCCCAATGAAATTTCAGAGCATTTTTAGCTTTTTCTTGAACAATATTGGGAAGATTAGGGGTTTCTGCAATACGCTGGTATTGCTTATCAACTTTGAGCATTGGGTATCTTGGTAACAACTGGTAGACTGAAGTCAACGAACGCAGCACTTCTGTCACATCAAGAAATAAATTTTTATATCCATTTGTTAAAAAATTGACTGCATTTATAGAACCTCGATAAGGTGTACCAAAACTAAATAAAGCTTTACAATCTCGCCATCCTTCCAAGACCTCTAAGTAATAACGGGAAATTAACCCACCCATACTGTGTGCTAAAAGAATAATCTTGGCATTTTTATTACCTGTGTATTCCCGCCACTGTTTTAACTTTGCATCCAGCAAGCGTTTTAGTAATCTAGCTGTCACACGATTATCACGCCGCCAATCATAGGGAAACTCCAAAAAATTTGCTGGTTTATCGTCGTTATAAATATTACCTTTTATTACTTGAAAATTATCAATTATCAAACGTGAGAGAGCAGTGTAACCATCTATTTTGACCAAGCCTGGAATTAGATAAGCATCAGCTATCAAACGGGTAGCTTTAATACCATCTCCCAAATCGTCTGCTTTTAGATTGTCGTCATCGTTAAGCTTGAGTTGCTGAAACGAATTCCCAAGAGAACTGAACGCTTGATATACTGACTGTCCTGAAACAGCCCAGACATCTTTGTTATCTTTTTGGAGAACGCTACCCATGATTCCAGGTATAATCACCACCATATCTTGCATACGTGCTTTAGACATTTTTAGTACATCTAAGTTGTGATAAAAAAGTATGTGAGTTAAAAACGCGTCAGTCTTTTCGTAAGCGTAGCAGGATCTTACTTTCATGTTACTTTTATATAATAAAAATAAGAAATACCTCTTTAGACAGATTTTGGCTCTCCCGTACTTGTGGTTTGTGGTGATAACGCCAGCTTAATAATCTAGGCTAGGTACATCAAGCTTTTCAACCTTCATTGTCGAGTTAAAATGTATCATTTAATACTTTTTACACAAAACATTGGGGACACCATTCTCTTACCAAAACGTGAAGCTATCGTGCTGGGGGGGTGACAACCCACCCTAAACCCATAGCTAGTAAGGATTGAGCCAACTTGTGGTAAAAAAAGATAGGCAGCAGATTTGTTACACGCTTGCCTATCCAAAAAAATAATGATACTAAGATTCTACCAGACTCACTTACAAAAATACCTGACGCCATCTCAGTTTTTGGTGATGACAATTTTGCTATCCTTGATGCAATCAGAAAAACAAGTGAGATTAGAGAGGCTCTCCCGAGTATTTCCCTGTCTAATTACAGCCTCATGTCGGCGACGTAAATTATAAAGGTTTTTAGATTTACCTCACTTAACGATTGAATTAATTTGGTTCCCATTAATTACTTATTGGTTGAGAACTTATTGCCGTGTTGGTACTCGCTTATCAATTGCAATAGATCGCAGCCAGTGGGGCTGTATTAATTTGTTCATGGTTAGCTTAATCTGGGAGCGAAGAGCAATTCCATTATACTGGTCATTGTTACCCAAATTTGGCAGCAGCAACTTCGAGGAACAAACGAGAAATCTACAGCCTGTTTTACCATTATTTTCAGAATATAAAGTCATCGTTTTAGGAGACCGTGAATTTTGTTCAATTGACCTAGGAAATTGGCTGAAGCAAAAGGGTGTGTCTTTTTGCTTAAGACTGAAGAAGAATCATTGTATCGAAACAGAGCATTTAGTTTGGCAGCGATTAGATGAATTAGGAATAGTGCCGGGAACCTCTTTATATTTTCAAGGTAAAAGAGTGAGAAAAACTCAGCCTGCTACTGGATTGGATGTTGCTTGTAAGTGGAAAAGAAACTATAGGGCATGGAAGCTTGATGAAGCGTGGTTTATTCTGACAGATTTAGGTTCATTGCAGGCAGCGATCGATGCTTATAAGCAACGGATGGGTATCGAAGAAATGTTCCCTTGATTGTAAAACAGGAGGCTACGATCGGGAAGGAACTAGCTTAAAAGGCAACCGACTGATTAACATAATTCTGCTGATGACACTCGCCTATAGTTTGGCAATATTTGAAGGTACTGAACTTCGGAAAAAGCAGGTAGGGAAATATGTATGTCGGCGTCAAGAACCTAAAAAAAGATATCGAAGACGGAGTACATTTGGTGTTGGATTAGATGGAGAAAAGTGGGTTAATTATCTCGAACAATATTCTTTGGAAGTGGAACAGTTAATGAAGTTAACTCGAAATAAACGTCGCTTTTATCAACAAGGTATGCGGGCTACAACCCTGATTCAGTCTATCTCCTAGGCCTCTTTGTCACCCCCCCAGGCTATCGTGTTCTCTTTTTTACTAAAGTAGCACTCGTCGGGTTAAGCACCAAAATCCATGCCGTGATGGATAAAGAATGGAAATCCGGTTCACTTTCACCTCACGCTAAAACTTGCGTGTGACACAAGATGGTGTAAATGTCCTATTGCCTGGCCTGATGGCGGACACTTTACTCTCCGACAAAGGATACGATGCCGATGCACGAGTAATCGATGTTCTCCAAGCGCCAAACAAGACTGCCATGATGCACTCCAAACTTAACCACACCCCCAAGCGCGACTACGACAAAGACTTATACAAAGCCCCTGATTAATTTGAAAACTTTTTTGACAAACTCAAGCAATATCGTGCACTCGCCACCCGCTACGACAAGCTCAAAGTTAACTTTCTGGGTGCAATTTACCTCGCTGTTACCGTAATTAGGATCAACTGATGACACGCCCTAGAATGATCGCCCCAACCCCTCCACCTCTTTCAACCCATCCTCCAACAGCATCCGCACTCTGGCCCACTTTCTTGCGCCCCGTCCTAGCAGCCAACACCTACAGCTTGCGGAGATCTCCCGACGGACACATCCACAGTAAATCTGACAGTCGCTTCTTTGTCGGGCGCTTGCAGTTTGGTCATCAGGCTGGGTTCCTTTGATTAAACGAAAACTGGTTGTGCATTAGTGCGGGCTGCGGTGGTGTTGCGGACAATGCAGTTTCGGGTGTTAGTGATGCTGTGCATATTGGTGCTGGCGATGCAGCTTCCATCAAAAGACTTTGACTCGTTTTAGCACCCCGGAGCGCGCCACAGAAAGATTGAGGGCGATTTCCTACGGCATACCTTCGCTATGCGCGCTTATCGCCAGATACCAGTTGCATAAATCTTGAATTATTCACTCAGACATCTAGATGTTTAGATGATTAAATCAACCGCAGGTGATGCGGCCCGCGACATTATCACACCTTCGAGAGAGCAAATAAAGGCAAACTCTTGCAGTGCAGCAACTGCTTGATTTTTGGGAAGATCCACCTCCTCCAATCACCTGTAACCGAGCGCTACGTTGTTATCCTTAATTAGCCGAGCCAACCCGCCCTATAAGTGGCTAGATACGGCATCATCTTAAACATTCAATCATTCAAATGTCTAGACATTTAGATGATTAAAGGATAAAGTTGAGTTAATCAACGTATCGATAAACCTATGATCGTGACAATCGCCTCATTCAAGGGCGGAGTCGGCAAGACAACTACAGCGCTGCACTTAGCCGCTTATCTACAAACCAAAGCGCCCACGCTTTTGGTAGACGGCGACCTCAACCGCAGTGCTTTGGATTGGGCTGCGCGGGGTTCCCTCCCCTTCAAAGTGGTGGATGAAAAGCAAGGAGTTCGGTTTGCCAGAGATTACGAGCACATCGTGATAGACACGCCTGCCCGACCCGACCCCGATGAACTCAAAACTGTAGCTGAAGGGTGTGACTTGCTGATTGTGCCAAGTTCTCCCGATGCAATGGCCCTCACCGCGATGGTGCAAATGGTGGAAGCCCTGCATTCCCTAAAATCCAATTACCGCATTTTGCTCACCCTCATCCCACCTGCTCCTAGCAAAGTAGGGATTGAGTCTCGCAGAACGATCGAGAAAGCCCAGTTGCCGATATTCAAAGCTGAGGTCAGGCGGCTAGCAGTATTTCAAAAAGCAGCGCTCGCGGGGGTTCCCGTAAGTGCTGTCAAAGATGCCTACGCCAAAGCTGCTTGGGGTTGTTATGCCGCTGTCGGCAAGGAGATATTGCCATGAGCCGCTTTGACGATTTGTTAAAGGCGAAGAAACTCAAACCCGGCGAACCAGATATCGCCCCTGCACCCGCTCCCGCGCTGCCCAAAAGCAAAGACCCAAACTTTGTCAGGGCTACTGTTTACCTACCCAAACAAATGCACCGCGACCTCAAATCTGCTGCCGCACAGTCAGGCGAAGAAATCAGCGAGCTGGTTGAAAAGTCGGTCGCTCAATACCTCCAGCAGCTTAGTGCCAATAAGAACGTTTGAACATTTGGATGTTTTAACATTTGAATGTTTGAATGTTTATTAAATCTACTGGAGTTATTTCTCCCGTCTATCGCTGCATTCTGGAGGCAAGCGTACTGGTGGTAAAAAACTCAGAACTTACGCAACTATCACACGCGATGCTTAGCAAAACTAGAGCGAGAAGGTTTGGAGGACAGAGCCTTGAGCGGCAGGGAAATTTGTACGTTCAGGTGAATCGCGGGTTTATAATCGAACAGCTCAAACCGTCATTTAGAATCAACCCCATCATCAACTCCCTCTCAATACATAAGTTTTACCCTCAATAACCGCAGGACTCATCCAAAATGCAAAAACTAGAAGGAAAAGTTGCTCTCGTTACGGGTGGCACCAGCGGCATTGGTCTTGCCACTGCCAAGCGCTTTGTTGCCGAAGGTGCGTATGTCTTCATCACAGGTCGTCGCCAAGCTGAACTGGATGCTGCTGTCCAAGCGATCGGTAAAAACGTCACAGGGGTTCAGAGCGATGTCTCCAATCTGGCAGACCTCGATCGCTTGTTTACCACGATTGAAGAAAAGCAAGGACATCTTGATGTAATCTTCGCCAATGCTGGCGGTGGAGAAATCGCCCCGCTCGGATCGATCACCGAAGAACACTTTGACAAAACGTTTAACACCAACGTTAAAGGTCTGCTGTTCACCGTGCAAAAGGCACTGCCACTCTTACGCGAAGGCGCTTCTATCATCCTCAACGCCTCGACTGCTTCTACCGTAGGTACCCCAGCCTTCAGCGTTTACAGCGCAACCAAAGCAGCCGTGCGATCGTTTGCCCGCAATTGGACGCTTGACCTCAAAGAGCGCCAGGTTCGAGTGAACGCCATTAGTCCTGGCGTAGTTCCTACTCCTGGTTACAATCTCCTGGGACTGAACGACGAGCAAGTGCAGGAATTCGTGGACAGCCAAGCCGTCAACATTCCATTAGGGCGAGTCGGCACACCTGATGAGATTGCTAAGGCGGTTGTTTTTCTCGCTTCAGACGACAGCAGCTTTGTCAACGGCATCGAGCTGTTTGTCGATGGCGGTATGGCACAGATTTGAAGCGCTCTAAAAGTGGCCGCTAATCTTCCAAGCGCGCTACTTCTTTGAAAGGGCAAACGTACTAGAGATTTGCGAAGTTGTTTGGCTGTGGCTGCATTCTTGCGGTTAAGTGTCAAGCTGCTGATAAGCTTGGGATTGACGAAGAGAATAGGGGCAGCAAATAGTGCAGAAATTGTGGCAGCGGGGGACGATCGCTCTGATTTTAGTAGGGATTCTTAGCGGCTGCAACTTGACTGCGCCATCACCGCCGTCTCGACTTCCTCAACTCGGTCGCGAGAAACCGAGAGTACAGCAACCGACGGCAACACCCGGAAACAGAGAACCAATCAGCTCAGCTACCAACAACCGCAACTTGCTTTTGGGGAATCCCAGCAATGCAGCTTCCAGCGTTACCAGCACCGACAACTATTTAATGGTGAAGCCGCAGTACGTGCTCTCCTACAACAGCAAAACTAAGACCGCCAACTGGGTTTCGTGGCAGCTCAATCAATCTTGGATGGGAGCAGCCGATCGTCAAGACAACTTCCGCCCTGATGATGCCCTCCCCGCCACTGTGTACAAAGTGCGCCCCAACGATTACACCGGAAGCGGCTACGACCGGGGACACATTGCACCAAGTGCCGATCGCACTCGCAACGAAGCGGACAACAGCGCTACCTTTTTAATGACCAATATGATGCCCCAAGTGCCAGAAGTTAACAGAGGTGTGTGGGGTGACTTGGAAGATTACTGCCGGGAATTGGTGCAGCAGGGCAAGGAACTTTATATCGTAGCCGGGCCCGTGGGGAGAAAAGGCACCATTGGCAGGAAGGAGAAAATTGCAGTGCCGGCTAAGAATTGGAAAGTCATCGTTGTATTAGACCAACAAGGATTGGGAATGCGGGGAGTTGACGCAAACACCAGGACGATCGCCGTGATGGTGCCCAATGATGCCAGCGTCAAAGGCCAAGGATGGAAAAGCTTTCGAGTTTCCGTGGCAAGAGTTGAGCGCGAGACGGGGCTGAATTTCTTATCGAATGTGTCACCCCAGATTCAGCAAGTCATTGAGAGCAAAGTAGACAGTCAATAACGCGCAGTGCCGGTACCTGCAGGCTCAACATAACCTCAGCTTATTCCCCGCATCAGTTTAACTGTCGCTACACCTCTTTACAAACGTTAACAACACCGTTAATAATAGAGACATCATCCAAACATTGACAACCAAATACAGCAATCATAAAACCATGACAACAACCTTACAGCAGCGCGAAAGCGCTAACCTGTGGGCTCAGTTTTGCAACTGGGTAACATCAACCGACAACCGTCTCTATGTAGGCTGGTTCGGCGTCCTGATGATCCCAACCTTGCTCAGCGCCACCATCTGCTACATCATCGCCTTCATCGCTGCTCCTCCAGTGGACATCGACGGCATCCGCGAACCAGTAGCAGGTTCCTTAATGTACGGCAACAACATCATCACAGGTGCAGTTGTTCCCTCATCCAACGCCATCGGGCTTCACTTCTACCCAATCTG